>NZ_JAUBQW010000004.1:135052-142488 GCF_036701485.1 Microcoleus sp. Pol11C3
GTGCTCTTCGGTGGCAATGTCGGCAGTAGTCCGTCAATTTTGACGATTAATGATGTGGCGCCAACTGGGACGACGCCGAGTCCGACTCCGACTCCAACTCCAGCAACATCAACAGCAACCCAGTTTGTTTTTAGTGCGGCTACTTTCAGCACTCAGGAATCATCTGGCTTTGCTACGGTGACAGTCAATCGCATCGGCCCCACTACGGCGACCGGAACGATTAGCTACAGTACTCTTGACGGCAGCGCCCTATCAACTGGAAGTGCGGTTGATTATTCCTCTAGTGCTGGTGTACTCACCTTTGGCCCTGGGGAAACTTCCAAGACGTTCAGCATCTTTGTCAATCCTGATACTGTGCCTGAAATGACTGAGACTGTTAACCTATTTCTCAACAACGGCCCCGTCGGCACTCCGTCAACAGCAAGACTAGACATTATTGACGGTAGCAGCAGTGCATCTGGCAATATCTTCCAGTATAGTGCGTCTGATTACGGCACGATCGCCACTCAGGGGGGCGGCACAACGGTTACAGTTACCCGCTCAAGCGGCTTAGGTGCAGCATCGATTGATTATATTATTCTGGCGGGTACTCCCGGCAGCGGCCCTGCACCTGTATTTGGTACCGACTACCTGCTTAACCCGGGCGGCCCCACTGGCGGCACGTTGTCCTTCGCCGCCGGCCAACTCAGCCAAACCTTTAGTGTTCAAGACAACCAATTTACTACCAATAATGGGACTGTGCGCTTAGGTCTTGCTAACCCCACTGCGGGCTACAGTTTCGGCAGTACAGCGGCAACAAGTATCACTCTCATCTAAGGTTGTTAGTAGGGCGAGGAATCCTTGCTCTACTAATATGTCCCGCAAGTAGTTAAATGCTTTTTATCGATTGGATATTATAGCAATCCTTGCAGGAGTCGTAATTTTTTTACCCCACCCCAACCCTCCCCTTACCAAGGGGAGGGAGTAAGAAATTCACAAATGATTTAGGATTGCTATATATCGTTTCCGGTGGCATGGGAATGATAAAGTCAAGGTCAATAATTCCACATTCCCCGACTCCCCACTCCCCACTCCCAACGAACCATCATTCCGGTGTTACCGGAATTGATATTATTGTTTTTTGCGCTTACCTACTTAATCCTTAATTTGTTGATAAGCTTGCTGACACTGTTCAAAGGTTGAGGCGTCAGCTTCCGCATTCCCGAAATATAGTTGCTGATGTATTGTTATCACGGTTTCGTAAGGCACTGGCTGGGGTAATTGCTGGATTAATTGCAAATATTCGCCATCAGTGCGGCTGGGTTGGTCAACCACGGTTCCCGCATCATTTAACCGCTGCAACATCGCCATGTAAAGACAGCGGCAAGCTTGGCGGTATTTCCCTTGTTGCTGCAATTTTTGCGATCGCAACAACCACTCTGCTACCGATAAATCTTTAATTGTTTTTTTCGCACTTCCATCTGTTGTTTGATTCCTCTTTTTGAAATTATGAATATAAAAACGTAACAGTTGCCAAATCTGCCAACTCGCCCAGACTGCAAGCAATGCTAAGATTAACCAAAAAGCGGCTTTAGCGATCGCCCCCAAGATGGGGGAATCAAACTAAGATGGCAATTTGACATTCGGTATATTTTGGGCAGTTTTTAGTTCCCACCACTCTTGCAATCGCTGTTGCCACTGTCCCAATAGCCAACTCGAATTAGTTTTCTCAAAGGAACTTTCAGACATAGCTTTACATCACTTAATCGATTTTGGCTTGTGGATTTGGGATTTTTTTATTCGCTCATTTTACTGCACATTTTGTATAACTGTTAAGTTGCTACTAACTAATTGACTGCTTGATAGGAATTTCCCTGCCAAACTCAGTACCTCGATCGCCCAACCGATCGAACTCGGTTTCTATACCACACATATTTGCTTTTTGTCAAGAGTTCTATCTCACTTTTGGGATGCTTAACTGAGTGATAGGAAATTTGATAAAGATTTACAAAAGAAACGTGTCAGAATGGAAACAATAAGGTAATGGGTAACAGACAAGGAGGCACTGATGGTAGCGCTGACTGAACGAGTCCAACGCAGATTGACGGTGGAAAAAGTCGAAATTGCCTCTGATACAACGGCAATTCGATGCCTGGACTGGGATAGAGACCGCTTTGACATCGAATTCGGGCTCAAAAACGGTACAACTTACAACTCATTCATCATTCGCGGTGAAAAAACAGCCCTCGTCGATACCTCGCACGAGAAGTTTCGCCAGCAATACATGGAAACTCTGACGGGCGAAATTGACCCCAAAGAGATTGACTATCTAATTATCAGCCACACCGAACCAGACCACAGCGGTTTAGTTAAAGACGTGCTGGCGCTGGCACCCCAAGCGATTGTCGTGGGGGCGAAAGTAGCTATTCAATTTTTAGAAAACCTTGTACACCAACCATTTGAGCGATTGGTAGTAAAAAACGGGGACAAACTAGATTTAGGAAACGGCCACATTATCGAATTCGTATCGGCGCCTAACTTGCACTGGCCTGATACTATTTTCAGCTACGACAGCAAAACTCAAGTGCTGTTTACCTGCGATGCTTTCGGGATGCACTACTGTACCGACAGCACCTTCGATGACGATTTAGCAGCAGTTGAGGAAGATTACCACTTTTATTATGAGTGTTTGATGGCTCCCAATGCTCGATCGGTACTCGCTGCGATGAAGCGGATGGCAGAATTGGGAGAAATCGGTACAGTTGCGACCGGTCACGGGCCCTTGCTGCGGCACAATGTGGTGGAACTTACCGGACGCTACAAAAAGTGGAGCCAAGCGCAAGCTAAGGCAGAAACCACTGTAGCGGTATTTTACACTTCCGACTACGGATTTAGCGATCGACTCAGCCAAGCGATCGCCCACGGTATCACCAAAACCGGTGTCGCCGTGGAAATGATGGATTTGAGAATCGCCGACTTGCAAGAAGTCCGCGAACTTGTCGGTACCGCCGCCGGTATCGTGATTTGTTCGCCGCCGAGTAGTGGTACTGCTGCTGCGAATGCCGAAGCTGCTATCAACACAATTTTAGTTGCGGCTAACAACAAACAATCTTTCGGTTTGTGTGAATCCGGTGGCGGCGATGACGCATCTATTTACCCGCTGCGAAACAAGTTAAAAGAGTTGGGTTTAAAAGAAGCATTTCCCAACATTTTAATTAAAGAATCACCGACAGAAGCGAGTTATCAACTTTGCGACGAAGCCGGCACCGACTTGGGACAGTGGCTGACGCGGGACAAGGCTGTTAAACAGATGAAATCCCTCGACAGCGACCTCGATAAAGCTTTGGGACGAATCAGCGGCGGACTGTACATCATCACCGCTCAAAAAGGCGAGGTTAGCAGTGCGATGCTAGCTTCTTGGGTGACGCAAGCCAGTTTTAAACCGCTGGGTTTAACAATAGCAGTAGCGAAGGATCGGGCGATCGAATCGATGATGCACGCGGGAGATAAATTTGTTCTCAACGTGCTGGAAGAAGGCAATTATCAAACCTTGATGAGGCACTTTTTAAAGCGTTTTGCTCCTGGTGCCGATCGATTTGCCGGAGTTAAAACTCAACCTGCTACCAACGGTTCTCCGATTTTGACAGATGCTTTGGCTTACATGGAATGCGAAGTAGTCAGCCGGATGGAACTTTCGGATCATCATATCGTATATGCGATCGTCGATAGCGGCCGCGTATCCAATCCCGATGCACTGCCGGCAGTTCACCACCGCAAAGTCGGAAATCACTATTAGTAAGTTAGTTGACGGTTGACTGTTGTCAGTTGACAGTTGACTGTTGGCAGTTGTCAGAAGGAAGAAGGCGCTTCGGCTTCGCGAGGAGCGCGTCAAAAGAAGGATGAAGGATGTTTCAACAAGCGCGTTTAACCCCTAATAAATGTCGTTTACATCCGAGGCCCGATCCCCCCTAACCCCCCTTAAGAAGGGGGGAACTGGAAACAGATCGAAGTCCCCCTTTTTAAGGGGGATTTAGCTTCGGATAAAAGCGACATATTTCAACGGTTTTAGGCTGGTGAGATCTATGCACTGTGCACCCGACGCCGCCAACAGTTGCTTTTCTTTATTTATTTCTTTCTCTCTTCCTTTCTTACTTACTCTGCGTTAGAGTGTGCAACACCTTACCAGGCGATAAAAGTACACCGGGCAAACTGTTGTCATTTTGACTCCTTTTTAACTAGGGGAATTACCAATGCCTAGCAATCTTTTAGAAGACCGAGATTACACAATTATTATTGCCAGAAGCGATGCCAGCAGAGACCCCCAGCATCCTTGGTACGAGGAGTGGGTAGAAGCACAGGCATCTCTAATCGACTTAGCAAAAAAATGTCAGGAATTTGACAGCGACGGCATCACTCTTTACGAAGCTTCTACTCCTATGTGGAAGTATAAAAATTCCAATGTGGCGCGGTTAGCTGAAATTTTGCAGCGACAAAATACGGAACCGGATTCAGCAAGCCCCACTGCAATTAATTTGGAAGAAGCTCTTAAAGCAAGTTTTAGTGATTATTTCGCAAACAAAACAGATGGCAAAGGGAAGAAAGGAGCAATAATTGTTGCAGTCCTCGATAAAAAACCCGAACAAGTCGCTACTGTCGCCGAAATTATTGTAAGTGCGGCAAATAAAATAGAGAAAGATGAAGAAATTGGGGTGAGCTTTATCCAAATTGGGGACGATCTGAAAACCAGGGAATTTCTGACTGACCTGGATACCAATTTACAGGGTAGAGGTGCAAGGTTTGACATTGTAGATACCAAGTTTTGGCACGAAATCAAAAGAAGTTCTGTAGTTCAGTTTCTCATAGGTGCAATTAATGACTAATACTTTGACTCCTACACTCGGATCGGATGCCAAACCCCGCGACGTTCAGTTTATCCCGATCGCACTCGATACTTTTATTGTGCGATCGCGCACTTGGGACAGACTCAAATTTGAAGTCGAGTATTCGCTGCAAAAGGGTACGACAGCCAATAGCTATATTATTCAAGCTGACAAAACTGCTTTGTTCGACCCGCCCGGGGAATCTTTTACTCAAAATTACCTGGAATTTTTGCAGAAACGGGTGGACTTGACCAAGCTGGATTACATAATTTTGGGGCATTTCAATGCTAACAGGTCAGTAACAATTAAAGCTCTGTTAGAATTAGCTCCTGAAGTAGCTTTGGTTTGCACGAATCCCGCCGCAATTAGTTTGCGGGCGGCTTTTCCCGAACAAGAATTAAACATTCTGATCGTTCGGGGAGAAGAAACTCTCAATTTAGGAAAAGGTCACGCCTTAAAATTCATCGCGACTCCGACTCCTCGCTGGCCTGATGAACTTTGCACCTACGATCCGCAAACTCGAATCGTGTTCACTGACAAACTATTTGGAGCTCACGTTTGCGGCGACCAAGTATTCGATGAAGGGTGGAGCGTTTACAGCGAAGATCGGCGCTATTATTACGATTCCCTGCACGCATCTCAGGCAAAACAAGTGCTGACCGCAATGGATAAATTAGCGGATTTACCCACAGCATTTTATGCTCCCGGTCACGGCCCGATTGTCCGTTACGGCCTTAATGAACTGAGCAATTTGTATCGGGAATGGAGCCAGCAACAAAATTCAAAAGACTTGACAGTTGCTTTGATTTATGCTTCGGCTTACGGAAATACGGCTACTTTAGCGCAGGCGATCGCCAAAGGAATTACTAAAGCCGGCGTTGCTGTAGAAAGTATCAACTGCGAATTTGCCGAACCGGGCGAAATTCAAGAGGCGATCGAAAAATGCGCGGGATTTATCATCGGAACTCCCACGCTAGCAGGACACGCTCCGACGCAAATTCAAACTGCTTTGGGAATAGTTTTATCTACCGCAACTAAAAGCAAATTAGCGGGGGTTTTCGGTTCTTTTGGCTGGAGTGGAGAGGCGATAGACCTAGTGGAAAACAAGCTGAAAGACGCTGGCTATCGAATTGGATTTGAGCCGATTCGAGCCAAATTTAAGCCGACGGCGGCGACGATTCACGAGTGCAAAGAGGCGGGAACGGATTTTGCTCAAGCTTTGATTAAATCGCAAAAATTGCGGGCACCGAGACCGCAATTAGCAGGGGGGAGCGATCGCACTGAACAAGCAGTAGGAAGATTGGTTGGGTCCCTGTGCGTACTCTCGGCAAAGCGCGGGGATGTTAGCAGTGCAATGCTGGCTTCGTGGGTGTCGCAAGCAACGTTTAATCCCCCCGGTATAACGATTGCGGTGGCGAAAGATCGATCGATCGAAGCTTTGATGTACGCCGGAGATAAATTTGTACTCAATATCTTAGCAGAAGGGCGACAGTTGCGGAAGTATTTCATGAAAAACTTTGCTCCGGGAGAAGACAGATTTGCCGGAGTCGAAACAATGGAAGCTAGCAACGGCTGTCCAGTTTTGACTGATGCTTTAGCTTATCTGGAATGCCAAGTGATAAGTCGGATGGAATGTGGCGATCATTGGGTAGTTTATGCGGCGATTGACAACGGTCATTTGCTCAAAAATGACGGGGTGACAGCGGTGCACTACCGGAAATCTGGGAGTCATTATTAAGCTACGGCTAGGACACGGCATTGCCGTGTCCTTACAAATATATCGAAGTTTTTATCTTCGTTAATCCGCGTTCATCTGCGGTTAAAAAACCGATTTACTTGTCCTCAGCAGTCTTTTCGGGCCACAGATAAATAGCGCCAGAAATCAAAGTTAAAGCCACAGAAACCCAAAAAGCAATTAATGCGGGAAAATTCCACGCTTCAGACAAAGGAGCAATTAAAAGTGCGATCGCCACAATCTGACTCACCGTCTTCAATTTACCCCAAATATTAGCTCCAGAAATCGTAGTTTTATTAACACGCCACCCCGCAATTGTCAACTCCCTGCCCAAAATCAAAAACACTCCCCAAGCCGGGACTCTACCCAACTCAATCAACACTAAAAGCGGCGCGAGAACCAACAATTTATCCACCAAAGGATCGAGAAACTTTCCCAAATCGGTAATTTGATTCAGCTTCCTAGCCAAATAGCCGTCCAGCCAATCAGTAGCCGCAGCTACAACAAAAATCGCGGTACAAATCCAGCGGCTTTGGGCGCTTGGGTCGTACAAACCGTATAGCAGAAAAGGTACTCCCAGCAAACGAGAGAAAGTAATCAAATTAGGCAAATTCATCATAGAAGGAAGAAGTCATTAGTCATCAGGAAGAAGGAAAAAAGAAGGAATAAAGAAAAGGAAAAAAATTAAGGGCAAGCTTTTTACAAGCTTGCCCTTAATTTAACATTTTTTTGTAGCTGTTTAACTTTGAGAAAAACAGCGGCATTATACGGAATCCGGTTGTCATAGGTCTGTTATAATTGCTGAAAAAATCGAGCAAAAATAGCCATGCCAAAAAAAGTCG
>NZ_JAUBQW010000187.1:0-9303 GCF_036701485.1 Microcoleus sp. Pol11C3
GGAGTACCAGTTGTCGGTGGCGTTGGTGTTGGAGTACCAGTTGTCGGTGGCGTTGGTGTTGGAGTACCAGTTGTCGGTGGCGTTGGTGTTGGAGTACCAGTTGTCGGTGGCGTTGGTGTTGGAGTACCAGTTGTCGGTGGCGTTGGTGTTGGAGTACCAGTTGTCGGTGGCGTTGGTGTTGGAGTACCAGTTGTCGGAGGTGTCGGAGTTGGAGTACCAGTTGTCGGTGGCGTTGGTGTTGGAGTACCAGTTGTCGGAGGTGTCGGAGTTGGCGTCGGTGTCGGCGTCGGTGTCGGCGGTGCTACATCGTTATCAGTAATCGCCACTGTCACGCCCGGAATCGAGATCGCACTATACTTACTATCAGCACTCACAGCCGTATGAGAAATACTGCCTGTATGATTTCCTTCAACAACCGCATCGTCTTTCGCCGTTACAGTCACTGGTTTCGCGACATTCCAGTTAGTAGAGTCAAAAGTAACAGGGGCGATCGCATTAATTTCACTGCCATTGGCGAAACTAATCGTCACTGGCGCCGTGGGCACAGAAGTTAGTTTGAGGCTGTACGTCCCAGTAGCACCGCCTTCAGTAGCAGTTGTACTCGTAGGTGTAATACTCACACCTGCGGTATCGTTGTCAGCAATCGTGGCAGTCACAGGAGAAAGTGTCAGCGCATTATACTTGGTATCGGTACTGACAGAAGTGTGAGTAATCGTGCCGCTGTGGGTTCCTTGGGCTATGCTGTCATCGGTAGCGGTGACTGTGACTGTTTTGGCAACATTCCAATTCGTGCTGTCAAAGGTAACAGGCGCGATCGCATTTATTTCACTTCCGGCATTAAAGTTAATGGTAACAGGGGCGATCGGCTGGGATTTTAACTTAACGCTGTACGTGCCATTCGCACCACCTTCGGTAGCAGTTGTACTCGTAGGTGTAATACTCACGCCTGCGGTATCGTTGTCAGCAATCGTGGCAGTCACAGGAGAAATCGTCAGCCCATTATACAAAGTATCGCTGCTGGCAGAAGTGTGAGTAATCGTGCCGCTGCGGGTTCCTTGGGCTATGCTGTCATCGATCGCACTAACAGTCACATTTTGAGCAACATTCCAATTACTGGGGGTGAAAGTCAGAGGTGCGATCGCACTAATTTGAGTACCCGTGTCAAAATTAATCGTAACGTTGGCAGCAGGTGCGGTAGTCAAAACCACTCCGTAGGTTGCCGTTGCACCGCCTTCAGCAATATTTGTACTGCCTGCCGATTGCACGATGGAAACACCGGGACTATCGTTATCAGTAATCGATGCCGTCACATTGGGAATCGGTTTGGCGTTATAACTGGCATCGGTACTGGTAACTGTGTGAGCGATCGTGCCGCTGTGGGTTCCTTGTGCTACATTGTCGTCGAGCGCAGTGACAGTGACAGTTTGATCCACATTCCAGTTAGTGCTGTCAAAAGTAATCGGTGTGGCGATCGGGCTAATTGCATTGCCAGTATTAAAGCTAATGTTAACCGGTGCCGTCGGTTGCGAAGTTAGCTTGACTTTGTAACTGCCAGTTGCGCCGCCTTCTGTAGCAGTGATGTTCGTAGGTGCAATGGTGAAACCGGCAGTGTCATCATTTGTGATGGTAGTTGTAGCAGTTGCAGTAGTAAAGGTAGGTGTCGGCCCCGGTGCAACAGGATTCGACAGCGTAACCGCAACTGTTTCGTCAGGTTCAACTAATCCGTCGCCTAACACATTTAAAGTGATAGTTTTCGATGTTTCCGCCGCTGCAAAGTTGATTGTGCCACTAATACCTGTTGCCCCAGAAGTGCCGCCGATGGTGTTGTAATCGCTGACGTTTGTAGCAGTTCCTCCAATTGCATAATTTACGCTACTTGCTACATCTGTGCCGCCGCTGCGAGTCACTGTAAAAGTTAGGGGAGTTGTGCCGCTATTACCTTCGGGAATGCTGGCAATATCGGTGGCGATAGCGTAAGAAACTGTACCGTTGGCTGCAATAGTTAATGTTGTTTGTTTGGTTGTACCGGCAACGCCACCGGTGATTGTGCCCAAGTTGAGGATTGCTGTTTCGGCGTTTTCAGGGATATTGTCGGGTTTGATCGTGACTGCAACATTCTGGGTGAGTGAGGCACCTGTTGCACCTGCGGGGAATGTAATCGAGGTAGGGGAAATGGTGTAGTCAGAATTAGGGGTGGCTGTGCTGCTGGGGTCGATGACAATTGGTACTGTTAAAGCAGCGTCAGGAGTGCCGCTGAGAGTGACGGGAATATTAACTACCGTGTCTGCGGTTCCTTCTGTGGCGCTGTAAGTTGCAGCCCCGAAATTAACTGTACTGATTGTATTTAGCAGCACCGAAACGTTGTTAGTCCAATAGTTCGACGTGGCTAGGTCAGGATTCCCATCCCCATTCAAGTCGGCAGCGGTGACAGTCCAGGGATTTGACCCCAAGCTATAGTTGGCGGCAGGGCTAAAAGTACCTGTGCCTGTCCCCAACAGAACCGAGAGATTATTAGCAATAGGGGTCGAGTTGCCAACACCGTTGGCCGTTGCTAAGTCAATTTTGCCGTCTGCGTTAAAGTCACCTACAGTAACGGAACGAGGCCCTGTCCCCACAGCAAAGTTAGTGGTAGCCCCAAAGCTACCTGTGCCATTTCCTAACAGTACGGATACATCATTAGAGCCTTCGTTGGCTGTGGCTATGTCAGGGTTGGCATCCCCATTAAAATCTTGCACAGCAACAGAATAGGGGTTTGTCCCCACACTAAAATTAGTGGCAGTGCCAAAGCTGCCCGTGCCTGTCCCCAATAGAATCGAGACATTATTTGAGGTAAAGTTCGCCGTAGCTAGGTCAAGTTTGCCGTCTTTGTTAAAGTCGCCTACAGATACAGACTGGGGTTTTGTCCCGACAATAAAGTTCGTGGCAAGGCCAAAGCTGCCTGTACCTGTCCCTAATAGAATAGAGACATCGTTTGAGTCAATGTTGGCTGTGGCTAGGTCAATCTTGCCATCTCCATTGAAGTCGCCGGACGTAACTGACCAAGGACTCGACCCGACGTTAAAGTTGGTAGCTGTACCAAAACTGCCTGTCCCTGTTCCTAACAGAATTGAGACGTTATTACTCCCCCAGTTGGCAACGGCTAGGTCAAGCTTGGTGTCTCCATTAAAGTCTGCCACCGTCACAGCAAAGGCATATGTTCCCACAGGAAAATTAGTGGGAGCACTAAAGCTGCCTGTACCTGTCCCTAATAGGATAGAAACGTTAGCGACACGATTCGGCACGGCTAAGTCAGGCTTGGTGTCGCCGTTGAAGTCTCCGACGCCGACGAATTGCGGTTGATTCCCCGCGCCAAAATTAGCCGCAGTACCAAAATTCAAAACATACTCGTAACCTGCTAACACTTCGGCTTCAAATACTAGCGGTGTTTCTATTGTCCCGGTTCTCACTTCCAGTTCCCAGTCGCCGCCTTTTGCCGCGCTTCCGGTGAGGTTTTTGGAAGCTGCAACGTTTGTATTTGTGAGTTGGGCTATGCGCTGGATGAAGCCGATCGCACTTAATGCCACATTGCAACCATAAATCAGAATGTCGGCACCCAGAGTTAAAGCACTCCGCCACTCTTGCAATTTCTCGGAATAAGCTTCCAGATTGTCTGCACTCAAGCAGCCATTACCCAATTGCAACCTACCCGGAGCACCGTGAGAAATGATGTGAATGCTGTCAATATTAGTACGAAGAGCTAAAATTTCAGTAATTTGGTCGATCGCATCCCGGTTCCCATCCAAAACGACTACTTCCGTACCCGGTTTTACCCCAGCCACTAAACTTTGATAATTTTCTACTTGAGTATCAATAAAGGCGATCGAGCTTACTGAAACTGGAATATGTAAATTTGGCATACTGCACCTGACTTGGGTTTCAAAAAAATACAACAATTCCCCTATTTCGTGACTGGCGTCCGAAACTATTTCTCAAGGTTGTAGTAACCATAACTGTTTTTTTAGAATATCTATATAAATTTTTCTTTATAAACCCCTATTTAATTAAAGTTTTGATAAAGTTGGGAATTTTTATTAAGTAATATTACGGATGAGCCAGGGCGAGGTGGGTTACACAACACAAAAACTGTTTAATAGCAAGTATCATTAGACTGAAATATTAAGAGCGGGATTTTTGATACATATCTGCGATCGGGTTGGGCCGTTCGTTTCAAGCCCTGGCGGGCTTTCGGGCAAGGGTGGGGGCGGGTTTACGAGATAATTGGTTGTAGGCAATTATTTTTGGTAAAACGCGCCCCTAAAACTTATTCGTTACCATCTTTAGGGGCGATTCCCTACGGGATAGCTTGGCTTGACGTACTTACTTCAAACTCCGATAGAATAAGTGGTTGAACCCACATCTTTCTTAAAGCAATCCGAAATTAACGGCACTAATACTGGTAGCAGAAACTCCGGTGAGAGAAGCTAAAATCTCCCCTGTTTGTGCAAACCGGATTAAGGTTGAGCTGCTATCTTGACTAATTGCCAATTGCGAGAAAGTCAGCCCCTTACCTAATACTAACAAGTCTTGACCGACTTCAAAGTCATCGATGGTGTCAATACCAGAATTGGTAGATAATAAGAAGCGATCGCTCCCTACATCCCCTACTAAGGTATCATCGCCCAAATCGCCACTGAGGAAATCGTTACCCTCACCTCCTACCAGAATATCATTGCCTTGACCGCCGTAGAGGGTATCGTCACCCTTTTCACCAATTAGGATATCTTCACCTCGATTGCCCGAAAGGAAGTCATTGCCGGCGCCTCCTGTCAAAGTATCAAAGCCCTTACCCCCATAAAGGGTATCGTCACCAATTCCACCATCTGTTAAGTCGTTCCCCTGATTGCCATTCATCCAATCGTTGCCATCAAGGCTAAACAACAAGTCATTTCCTTTTTTACCGCGCAATATATCATCGCTAGCGCTGCCCATGAGGGTATCGTCGCCATCTGTACTTTCGGCGGTATTTGTCCCATCTTTGACGAATTCTATACCGCTGCTGGGGAAAGGTTCTTCGGAGGTAGACGGTGTACTAGAACCATCAGTATTTAAGGTATTGCGGACTGTGGGATTGTTAGCTGTCGCCGACTGAATTTTGGTATTTAGAGATGCACCAGTATTTTCGGAAATCGCCGACTGAATCGTCTTATTTCCGGCTGCGACTTGCAGTAAATCTTGGGCTACTTCTCCTTGTGCGACTTTTTGGATGCGGGCGATTTCTGTTGCGGCATCTGAGGGCGAGGAATTGCTCTGTGCGATCGCACCAATTCGCTGATTTCCCTCTGCAATAATTTTCGCAGCATCCGAAGCAATAGTAGATACTTGCGGTACTTGCAGTTGACTTGTCGCGGACTCAATAATCGCCTGCAATTGTGTGGAATTGCTTAAGTCTAGAGTCCCAGATTTAATTTGATTGGCAACGGCGGAAATTACGCGATCGGCAATCTCATTTTTCGCGGTATTTGAAACACCGCTAATTAAATTTGTGATCGAGACAATGGTATTTTGCACGCTCGCGTGTGCTGCATAAACCGCCACACCCTTGGGATCGTTATTGGCGATCGCCTCCAAAGGATCGTAGCTGCCCAGATCGACATCAGTCGGCAGCCCCAGCGCCGATTTCACTTGAGTTTCAGCAGTTTCAGGGTTGGTGCCCTGCTGGGCTAACTCAGCGATGACGGTAGTTAAAGGTGTCACCACCTCTGACTCTGGAGTAGAAGACAACTGTATGTCTAGGGGCAAATAGGTCGAGATATCTATCCCATCGGTGATGACAATTTTGCCTTCGGTATAGTCGATCTTGCCATCTTTATTGTTGTCGAATTTTTCTAGTTCTACTGTGAGGTCGAAGCTGCCATCAGGGTTAGTAAAGGCGAAGGGTTCGTTATCATCTTGCAGGCCATTGAAGTTGCCATCGAAGAAGACTTTTCCGCCAGTGATGTAACCGTCAATGGCACGACTCTTGCGCGTCGAACCAGTTCCCAATCGGAAGTCAGCTAGTGTCTTCTCGCCGAGTCGCTTCTCGTAAGCTGTATTCCATGTAAATCTAGGGCCCTTCCAGCTCCATTTGACCGAGCGATAATCAGCCTGAAAATCTAGCGCTGCTTTAACGTCACCATTGACTTCAAACAGGCTCAGAGGATTACTGATGCGGGAAGTAATTTCTGAGGCGTGAATTTTGCCGTCACCGCTGGTGCCCTTGCTTTGGTCTTCGCCCACGTCGAGCAAGTCTAACTTAGCATTCGCCTCAATCCCCCCCGTGAGATAAGCTTTAGCTACCAAAGCATTAACCCCACCGCTAGCCTTAATACTACCCTTGAGCTTGAGTTCATTTACATCCAGCCCCGTACCATTCGCATTTTGGCGATCGCTCACGTAGAAGCCATCAAGAACTTTATAGGCATCTGAGGCATTAAAGCCAGATTGTTTCCATTGAGAAAGTCCAGAAGTATCAAAGCCGAACGCAAAGTTAGCTTTAGCTTCAAACCCTCCCTCTAACTTGCCGTTGACACCTACATCTACAACAGGAATGGAGTAGATAGGAAACTCTTTACTAATCTTGAAGTTAAAGTCTAGTTTTGGCACTTGATAGGCGAACAGGGTGACATCCGGTTTACCCATTAATAAATCTATGGCAGTTTGAGGATCGCTCAAGATAGGAAAACTCAGCCCATCCATCTTTTGGAAGAGGGAAAGAAACTCTTGAGTCTTGCCCTTTGACTTCGATTTAGCTTGGTCAGTGGGAGATTCCGCAGTTTTGGTTTTAGTTGTCTTAGCGGTTTTGCTATCAGCCTTGGGATTTGTGGCATCGAAATTGATCGCGTAGTCACCTAAATCTATAGCAATGTTGCCCTCTTGGGATGAAAGACTATTGAGCAAATCACTTGCTTTGCCGATGTCCTGAAGGGCATTTAGGAATCGAGTATCGATCTTTTTCTTTGCGATAGTGGCACCCACTTCGATCAGCGTCACCTTGCCATCGTCGTCTTGGTCGAAGAAATTCCTGATAGCACTGAATTCAGACAGCAGTTTAATATCCTTCTCCAGTGCATTGATTACAGGAAGAGCGGGCTTAACAACATCATTGACTTTGGTGATAACAGGTTTAGCAAAACCCGTGATAAAGCTTCCCAAGTCGAGCTGCATATTCTTAAACTCAACCTTGGGTTTTTGCGGCCCGGTTAATTCACCGTTAGCGTAATTGACGATCGGCCAATTGACTGCTAAGTCGAAGTTGTAGGAGGGGATAGCTGCATTCCCGTTAATGCTAGTTTTAGCTTTTAAACCAAGATTAGCGCTACTATTTAAGGTAGCGTTCAATAAGTCTGACAACTGATAGTTGCTAGTCAGTTCTGGGAAGGTTAGGCGATCGCCATCATTGGCACCTCCCAAATTATCTAAATCTTTTAATTTGACGGCAAATTTTGCTTCAGCTTTGGTAGGATTGTTCTTATCGTTGGCAAGGTCTACTTGGAAAAATCCTAATTGACCTTTGGCATTGAAATTATTATCTAGACCAGCTTCTACATTTGCGTCCAGTTTGGTTTGGTTGGTGTCAACATAGAAACCAAAATCTTTATTGACGCCAAATCCTAATGATAAGTTACCGTCAAATTTGGATTGTGCTTTGCCATTTACGTCCAAACCTAATGCTGGAAGTCCTAAGTCTCCAGAAAGGTTAACATCTGGAAATTGATAGTTTCGGTCTAGGGAAATTTGCAGATTAATGTCATCTGGAGTACCTTTGCCAAGTACGCTCAAACTAGGCAAATCTAAAAAACCAAAGAGTTTTTTGGATGGAAAATATTTTTTTAAGGCTTGTTGCAGATTCCTGGCAACTTCTTGAGAAAAATTCTGGCTAAATTGAGAAGTTAATTTGGCACCTAATGCTTCTGAATTGAAATTGCCATCTAGCGAGTCTTGGATAAGAGAAGTTAGGGTAGATTGGAGACTGCGAGAGCTGACTAACTTCAACTCATCTATTGTACTATCCTTGACTGTGTTAAGGAAATTTAAAGCATTAGAATCGGCGGGAATTACGTCTTTTAATTCCCCTAAAATTGGCAGTTTAACTTCCAGTAGTTTTTGATTTAGACTGTCTTGAAGCTGAGTTAAACTCCTTTCCAACCCTTGTAATGTTTGCCCCCAGTTAAAAGATACGTTATCGATGTTAACTGTTGGCTTTTGCGGTGC
Organism: Microcoleus sp. Pol11C3; assembly: GCF_036701485.1. Classification (NCBI taxonomy): domain Bacteria; kingdom Bacillati; phylum Cyanobacteriota; class Cyanophyceae; order Oscillatoriales; family Microcoleaceae; genus Microcoleus; species Microcoleus sp. Pol11C3. The sequence continues at coordinate 8,230 of NZ_JAUBQW010000187.1, forward strand.
AGTTAATTGACCGTTGGTATAATTAATAGCCTGCCAATTAACACCCAAGTCGAAACCGAAGGAAGGAAAAGCAGGATTGTCCTTAATGCTGGTTTTAGCTTGGAGACCGAGATTAGCGTTAGCAGTTAAGGTAGAATTGAATAAATCTGACAACTGATAGTTGCCACCAAGTTCTGAGAGTGTTAAACGATCGCCATCATTTGCACCTCCCAAGTTATCTAAATCTTTCAAATTAACGGCAAATTTTGCTTCGGCTTTAGTGGAATTTTGAGCCTGATTATTCAGGTCTATTTGTAAAACGCCTAAATTGCCTTGCGCCTTAAAATTGTCATCTATTCCCGCGTCAAAGTTAGCTGTCAACTTAGTTTTGTTGGTATCTATAAAACAACCAAACTCTTTATTCACACCGACAGCTATTGACAAGTCAAAATTTGCTGTTGATTTCCCTTTCCCATCTGTACTGAAACCTAATCCTGGAACTCCTAAATCTTGGGAGATGTTAGCAGCGGCAATTTGATATTGTTTGCCAATGTTAATTAGTAAAGTGTTTTCATCTAGAGTGGAATTTTTCTCGACTTTAACATTGAACTCCGAGCCAAGTACATTGCGGATCGTTGTTTCTAACTGATCTGTTGTTTGATTGACTCCGTTTTTAACAGCATCAACTAGCTGATTTTTGAAGTTGTCAATAAAATTTGGGGCTACGTTCTTGAGGGGGCCGACGATTGGTAGTTTAATTACTTGTAGCTGATTGTCAAGGATGTTCTCAAGTTTATCCAATCCAGCTTCTAAACCGCACCAAGTCTTCTGTGTGTCTGCGGTAACTGATGGTGTTGGTGTTGGTGTCGGCGGTGTTGGCGTCGGTGTGGGAGTGCCAGTTGTTGGCGTTGGTGTGGGAGTGCCAGTTGTTGGCGTTGGTGTGGGAGTGCCAGTTGTTGGCGTTGGTGTGGGAGTGCCAGTTGTTGGCGTTGGTGTGGGAGTGCCAGTTGTTGGCGTTGGTGTGGGAGTGCCAGTTGTTGGCGTTGGTGTGGGAGTGCCAGTTGTTGGCGTTGGTGTGGGAGTGCCAGTTGTTGG
>NZ_JAUBQW010000188.1:0-9177 GCF_036701485.1 Microcoleus sp. Pol11C3
GGTCCAGCTGCCGCCGCTCAAGACGAAGCTGCCGTAGCCGTTGGCGCCGGCCGTGCTCGCCACGTTGGCAAAGCTCACCGGCTGGTCGTTGGTGTCCACGTCGCTGATCGTCAACGCGCCGCTGGCTGTGGCCGTGCCGTCTTCGGCCACCGTGCCGACGAACACGCCGCCTATCACGGCTGCGTCTTCCGCGCCGTTGATGGTCACCGTGATGGTCTGGGTGCTGCCGTTGCTGGCGGTGTAGGTGATGCTGTCGGTCGCGCTCTGCCCGGCGTCCAGGAACTGCACCGCCGCGTTGTTCAGGGTGTAGGTCCAGCTGCCGCCGCTCAAGACGAAGCTGCCGTAGCCGTTGGCGCCGGCCGTGCTCGCCACGTTGGCAAAGCTCAAAGTTCCGCTAGCGGTGCCGATGCCGTCCTCCCCAACCACGCCGACAAATACGCCACCCACTACAACAGGGGCAACTGGGATGGTGGGCGACGTAGACGGTTGTGCAAATACCGGTCCCGTCAAAACATCCCCAGGAGCTAAGCCCGCTACAAGCGGCTCATCTCTGACCGGTTGCTGCTCAAGAGATGCATAGTCATAAGTCAGCGGAGCCAGCGCCTCAGCGGTTCTGAACAATCGCACAAAACTATTGCCATCGTCCGGCCGGAAACTGCTGCCACGCCCCTCAGAGGCCGGGTTCACCCCAGCCGATGTTTCCTGCAGCAGCCTGTCAAGGCTGCTCCCCTCATTAATGGCATTAAGAATGGTGGTGAGTTCTCCAACACGCGTCAAAAGCGCGCTGCTGTTGCCATCGGGCAATACGTTGTCGAACACTGTCGAATCAAGGGTTACAGTTTCCCTTGAACGAAGAAGAAACTTTCCGCCGTGATCAAAGGCGAGCTCCACGCGCCCCCCGGCCTCCGTAACGATCACTTCCCCCTCAAAAACGGGGTCGCCAAACCTGAGCTGGCGCTGTTCGCCATCGCTGTTCTGGGCAAAAGCTACGCCTTCAATCAGAACCACATTGCCGACGACTTTGGCTTCATTTGCCATGGGGAATCCCAAACGGAGTTATTACATTGGAACCAATGTAGTCCGTTTATTCCGCCAAAGGAACTGTACCGAGGTACTAGATCGCTAGATCAGATTTTGGCGCTGAGCCTGACCGGGCGCCTGACCGGGCGCCTGACCGTTTACAACTAAAGATAGTTGGAGACGATCCCGCACATGCACTTTTTCAAGAATCGCCCCTACATGGGCCTTCACTGTACGTTCCGTAATGCCGAGCGATCTTGCGATTTCCTTGTTGCTCGCTCCCGTGGCTAGCGTGATCGCTACTTCCTTCTCCCGCTCAGTCAAATGCTCAGCCCAGGCTCGCTTGATCGGAGAAACTATAACGTCGGCGCTTGTCTGCATACGGCTGGTAGCACCAACCAACCTCTGCATCAACGACTCGCCGATCCACAACCCCCCCTGTAGCACCACTCCGGCCACTTGAACCAATACCTGAGCTGCAGCGTGGGTATTGCAATATCCCCGCGCGCCGGCGGAAAAAGCAGCAAGCGCCTCGTCATCCGTCGGCCGATCGCTTAGCACCACGCAAGGAAGAAGTTTCAGCGATGGAGCAAGACGCTCAAGTTGCACCCCCACCGGAACCCCCTGCTCCAAACGAAGCCAAACGAGGCTAACCCTACTCGACGCTGAGTTGGCACGCGCGGTTTGAATTTTTCCGGCCCTTCCCGCACTGAAGGCCTCGCTCCAGCGGGGAAGCATACGACCGTGCGAACAGAGAAATAGATGTCCGGATTCCTGAATCACCACCGTTGGCTCGATCTAGCGCTCTGTAAAGGCAGCTTGCTTCGCCTTCAAAACAGGCTTAAGCAGATAGGACAGTATGGATTTCTGGCCGGTGATGATGTCTACTTCCGCGACCATTCCGGGAATAATCGGCAGCCCCTCACCCAGCTTCGATTTTTCGGTACGAACCCGCACGGTATAAAAGGTATTGCCACGCTCATCCGTAACCGAATCGGCACCAATGAATTCCAGCTTGGCCTCAAGACCACCATAGATGGAAAAATCGTATGCAGTAAATTTCACCAGGGCCCGATCGCCCGGTCGTAAAAAGGCGATGTCTTTTGGCAGAACTTTTGCTTCGAGCAATAAGTTCTCTTCAAGCGGCACGATTTCAATGATGTCCCTGCCAGGTTGAACCACTCCCCCCACTGTATTGACCAGCAGACGCTTGACCGTGCCTCTCACAGGCGACCGCAAGGATGATTTGTCAACCTTATCTGCCAGACCCACTCCGCCCGCAGAACTCATGTTCAGTTTTGCGAGGGTCTCGGAAAGCTCTTTGCGAGCTTCGCTCTGAAAATTCAAGGTTATTTCCTGGATCTTGCGTGAAGCTTCCTCGACGGCTGATTGGCCTTTTGATATCTGGGCCGAAGCCATTTCGCGCTCACCAAAGAATCGCCCGGTCTCCCGCTCCAATCTCAGCAACTCCACCTCCGAAACAGCGCCATCCTTGAGCAACGGTTTCGTATAGCCCAGTTCCCTGGCTGACAACTCGTACGCTCTGGACGCCTGCTCCCGCTTGGCACGCGCCTCAACAAGCTCCTGCTGACGCTGCGTCAATTGCTGCCGAGCTATTGCCAGCTGTGCATTCAGCGTCGAAGTGCTGGCTTCGTAGGCCCGGAACTCCTCTTCTACTGTTTTGGGAGCCTCCGCAAGCACTTCAGGCGGCGGCACAAAAGGCACCCCTTCAGCGAGAGCCCTGATTCTTGCCGCCTTGGCCAATAGAGCCAGATACTGAACACGATTTTCCTTTACGGAAGAATCGAATCGTGTCGTATCAATATTCACCAGTACCTGCCCAGCTTCGACAATCTGACCTTCCTGCACAAGGATCTCGGAAACAACGCCCCCATCAAGGCTTTGCATTACCTGCAATTGCCTGGAAGGAATGACCTTCCCCTCGCCTTTTGTAATTTCATCGACTTCTGAAAGCCCCGCCCATAACACCGCAAGAATAAAAACCACTCCAAGGCTTTTTACGAGCATGCGGGCCCGCAATGGCTCCTGTTCGAGCATTGCGCGGTCAGCGTCACCACCAAACCCCGCATCCATGCGCCGATCATCCTCGCGCAGGGACAACATGGTGCGGTCAAGACCAGGCTGCAACGCGCGCCGGATCATCTCCAGAACGGAAATTACCGGACGAGCCCATGCGATCCATCTTGGCTTCATGAAGCTTTTCCTATACGGCCAGCTTTGAGCGCCTCTATCACTTGCTCATAAGGGCCATCAGCAACAATGCGCCCCTCGTCAATGACGATAATGCGATCAGCCAGATCCAGCAGTGTGTTTCTGTGCGTCACAACGACCATTGTTTTATGCTTGGCGTAATCGCGCAGACGTTCCTTGAACTGCGCCTCGGACGAAAAATCCATGGCACCTGTCGGCTCATCCAGCAACAAAACCGGCGGCTCCAGCAACGCAGCACGGGCAATCGCTACACCTTGCCGCTGACCACCGGAGAGGGACTCTCCCCGCTCTCCGATGATCATGTCAAAACCCTGCGGATGGCGGTTGGCAAATTCAATCAATCCACCAACCTCTGCAGCCGCCAAAATTGCACCGTCGTCGGCATAGGGCGCCGCAATGGCAATGTTGTCGCGAAGTGTGCCGTAGAAGAGCATCGCATCCTGCTCCACATAACCAATATTGCGACGAAGATCTGCAGGGTCAAGTTGGCGAAGATCTATTCCATCCATGGAGATCGCCCCCTTGGAAGGCGTGTAAAGTCCCAGGATCAATCGTTGCAGGGTTGTCTTGCCGGAGCCCACGCGACCAATCACAACAACGTTTTCTCCTGGTTTTATCCTGAAGGAAACTCCGCGAAGCGCCTCCTGCGTTCTTCCCGGATAACTGAAGTGCACGTTGTCAAATACTATTTCTCCCGCAATATCGGGACGATGCACGAAATTTATTTCGTCCGGTCGTTCTCCGGGCTTTTTCATCGTGTCCTCAAGCGAGGTTAATGCGGTCCTGGCATTCTGATATTGCATCAACAGCGCAACGATTTGACCCAAAGGCGCCATGGCCCGTCCGGACAACATCGTGGCAGCAATCAGCCCGCCCATGGTCAACATGCCCTCATGGATCAGGTAAACGCCTGCCACGATCATCACGATGTTGATCAATTGCTGCAGACTTGAAACCACATTAATCACCGACGAAGACAACAACCGCAGCTGGGCACTTACACGGGCCAGAAACGCAGCGGTGTCTTCGAGCTTGGCCTGCATCTGGCTTTCCGCGCCGTGCGCTTTAATGGCCTCCATAGCGGTAAGGGTCTCCACCAACGTTGCGTTACGCATCGCTGACGCCCTGAAGGTTGTCTCGGAAAGCGCGTGCATCTTGTGCTGAACGATGTAGCTGTAGATCACAACCAGCATGACGCCAATCAGCGGCGGAATAACAAGGGGCCAGGAAATCCATCCCAGCACAAGAAAAAAGAGCAGCGCAAAGGGCAGATCAACGACAGCGGTGACCGTGGCCGAGGCGATAAAGTCGCGCACCGATTCAAACGAGCGCAAAGTAGCCGCATAAGAGCCTACGGACGCCGGGCGTTCCGACAGCCGCATTCCCAGCACCCGCTCCATGATCAGCGTGGAAAGTTTGATATCTATGCGCGAACCCGCTAGGTCTACAAAATAACCTCGCATCACGCGGAGGAAATAGTCAATGACCAGAACCAGCAAGAGGCCAAAGGCCAGCATCCAGAGAGTTTCTACCGCGAAGTTGGGGACAACACGGTCATAGACATTCATTGAAAAAAGCGGCAAAGCCAGCGCAAACAGGTTAATCAGCAGTGCCGCCGCCAGAATGTCACGGTAGAGAGGAAACTGGTCGCGGAACGCGCCCCAAAACCAATGGCGCTGCGGAATATCAGCAAGCTCCGGGGTGCGCTGGTCAAAACGGAAGTTCGGTCTTGAGAATATCGCAATACCGACATATCGACCAAGCAGCTGTTCGCGGGAAAGCTGTACGACACCTTGCCCAGCTTCCGGAAATAGCAGGCTTGCGGTTTCACCTCTGTCATCCCAGCCGAGCAAAAGACAAGCCCCATCGCCCTCCAGAAGCAACACCACGGGCAACAAAGCCGCATCTATTTTTTCGAGCGGCCGGCGCAATATCTTGCAAGACAATCCCGCCCGGGCAGCAGCGCGAGAGAACAGCGAAGGTGGAAGCCCTCCTTTCGGAAGAGGAAGGCCCGCAGACAAAGCAGCGCGAGTACTGGGACGCCCGTGAATACGCGTTAGCTCCACCAAACAGTCAAGCAATGGATCGTGATGCAGCAAGTCCTCACGCAAACCTTGGGCCAAGTGGCTTGTTTCGCTTTTGGGACTGGTTTGCAATGGCACGTTCATGTCACTCATTTTTCGGATCTTGAAGATCGCTCCATTTGAAATTGGAGTTCACGCATCGCGTAACCAATTGTAATAAAATCAATCACTTGCCGCTATAACTGCAAGTTAAATTTCCTGGCTAGCGACTTTTTGGCGACACTGTTCGCCTATCGTACAGATCCAAATCGTCAGGTCAATCCGGACTAGCGCGCTTACTGCCGGCCGTGGCTTATTCCGAGTTTACGCGACACCAGACATTCCTATTGCTACTTTTCATCTCGCGAGAAAGTGCTGGCGTAGCACTACTGCCTTCAGGAGAACGTAGGCTGGCGATCAGGTGCTGAAAACCAAACGCTCCATCGAATGAACAAGAATAGGTGACTGACTTGCTTTTTTTGGCTATGGGCTCAATTTCACAAGGTAAGCTTTAGCCACTTCAGCCTTGGACCGAGAAGTAGCTAATCCAGCGGTTAGAAAAAACTTACCGCAATCAGTTTTACCGGACATCGATAGGCTCAGCTCGATGGATCACCAGTTTTAGCGCGCAGTCAAACAGCGCGCTGCCGATGCTGAACTGAACGCAGGGATGTAGGCACAAAGCAAAACGCCCACATGAAGTGGGCGTTTGCTACCAGCCTGGACGGCTTGGAATTTGGTTGCGCGGGCAAGATTTGAACTTACGACCTTTGGGTTATGAGCCCAACGAGCTACCAGGCTGCTCCACCGCGCGATATGAGTTTATTATAACCTACTCCGCCTTGACAGAGTCAGAAGAAGCAGCATCTTCGGTGATTTCTGGTCGATCCACCAGCTCAACCAAGGCCATCGGGGCGTTGTCGCCTACCCGAAATCCCATTTTCAAGATTCGGGTGTATCCACCAGGGCGTGCTTTGTAACGAGGGCCGAGTTCGGCAAACAGCTTGACCACCATGTCGCGGTCACGCAACCGATCAAACGCAAGGCGCTTGTTCGCCAAGGAGGGCTCTTTGGCCAAAGTGATCATCGGCTCGACAACGCGACGCAATTCCTTCGCCTTGGGCAAAGTTGTTTTGATGGCTTCATGCTGAATCAAAGAATTCATCATGTTGCGCAGCATTGCCAGCCGGTGTGAGCTGGTCCGGTTAAGTTTACGAAGTCCGTGTCCGTGACGCATGGTGCTTTTCCTTTCGTTTTTAATTCAGGTAGCCGTATCAGGTACCACCCGTGCACCGCCCCTAAAAGGAGGCGTGTTCCAAATTAACGCTTGTCCAAACCGGCCGGAGGCCAGCTTTCCAAGCGCATTCCAAGTGTCAGGCCACGCGAGGCCAGCACTTCCTTTATCTCATTGAGCGATTTGCGGCCCAGATTTGGCGTTTTGAGAAGCTCGTTTTCAGTGCGCTGGATCAAATCACCGATGTAATAGATGTTTTCTGCTTTGAGACAATTGGCCGAACGAACCGTCAATTCAAGTTCATCAACAGGACGCAACAAAATAGGATCAAACTGCTGCGAGCTACGCTGGACTGGCGCGTCGAATGCTGCAAGTTCATTGCCTTCCAGCTGGGCAAATACGGCCAGTTGCTCGACCAGGATTTTCGCAGACGCACGGACGGCATCTTCTGCTGTCACAGCACCATTGGTTTCAATCTCAAGAACCAGTTTATCCAAATCGGTGCGCTGCTCTACGCGAGCACTTTCGACGGTATAGCTCACACGCTTGACGGGTGAAAACGATGCATCCAGGACAATCCGTCCGATCGATTTTGTGGACTCGTCACCATAGCGGCGCATCGTGCCCGGAACGTAGCCGCGACCATTTTCGACCTTGATCTGCATGTCGATCTTGCCGCCGTGCGACAGATTGACGATAACGTGCTCAGGATTGATGATTTCAACATCATGCGGAGTCTGAATGTCGGCGGCAGTGACTGGCCCTTCGCCGTCTTTTCGCAGGCTCAGCGTCACTTCATCGCGATTGTGCAGCTTGAAAACCACACCCTTGAGGTTCAGGAGAATATTGACAACGTCTTCCTGAACACCATCGATGGACGAATACTCGTGCAAGACGCCAGCGATAGTGACTTCCGTTGCAGCGTGGCCCACCATGGACGAAAGCAAAACGCGGCGCAGGGCATTGCCAAGCGTATGGCCATAGCCGCGCTCGAACGGCTCCAGAGTCACCTTGGCGCGATTGGCGGCCAACTGCTCAACGTTAATAGTTTTTGGTTTCAGTAAATTGGTTTGCATGCATTCTTCCTCTCAATACCCTCGGCTCGTTACACCGATAAGGTCGGGTGAAGCGACCCTGCGCCTACAGTGCCCCGTAAGCGCAGGAACGAAAAATTAACGTGAGTAAAGTTCGACGATCAACGATTCGTTGACATCGGCGGCGAACTCGTCGCGGTCTGGCACCTTCTTGAAAATGCCTTCACCCTTGTCAATGCTGACATCCACCCAAGCTGGCATGCCAACTTGCTGCGCCAATTGCAGTGCCTCAGCTACGCGAGTCTGCTTTTTGGATTTTTCGCGCACAGCAATCACATCGCCAGTCTTAACCATGTAGGAAGGGATGTTGACCGAGCCGCCATTGACAGTGATCGCCTTGTGCGACACCAGTTGCCGCGCCTCCGCACGGGTCGAGCCGAAACCCATCCGATAGACAACGTTGTCCAGCCTGGATTCGAGAATGAAAAGCAAATTGGCGCCAGTGTTGCCTTTGCGACGATCAGCTTCCTCGAAATAGCGGCGGAACTGCTTTTCGAGCACGCCATACATGCGCTTGACCTTCTGCTTCTCACGAAGCTGAAGACCGAAGTCCGAGGTACGAGTCCCAGAGGTGCGGCCATGCTGACCAGGTTTGGAGTCGAATTTTGCCTTGTCACCGATTGCTCTGCGAGCACTTTTCAGGAAGAGGTCGGTGCCTTCACGGCGGGATAGTTTGGCCTTGGGGCCGAGGTAACGTGCCACTTGAACTCCTTATGTCATCTGCTGCAAGAACTTGCAGGAGCCGTAGATAATTACCTGACGGCGGTGGGCTTGGTGAAAAAATTCTGGACAAGCCTTGCATAAAACTGCAAAGACCATCCAGAGAGCGTCAACTTATATACGACGGCGCTTCTGGGGACGGCAACCGTTGTGAGGGACGGGGGTCACATCGGCAATCGAGTTGATACGAATGCCCAACGCGGCGAGCGCCCGCACCGAGGACTCGCGACCTGGCCCCGGGCCCTTGATCTCGACATCAAGATTCTTGATACCTTGCTCAATTGCCGCACGACCAGCGACTTCAGAGGCGACTTGAGCAGCAAAGGGCGTCGACTTACGCGAGCCCTTGAAGCCTTGACCGCCAGAGGAAGCCCAAGACAAGGCGTTACCCTGACGATCAGTGATCGTGATGATGGTGTTGTTGAAAGACGCGTGAACGTGAGCGACGCCGTCGGCAACGTTCTTGCGTACTTTCTTGCGAACGCGTTGTGCTGCGTTACTGCTGGGGGCTTTTGCCATAACTACCTCTTACTCAATTATTTCTTCAAGGACGCGGCAGCCTTGCGCGGGCCCTTGCGGGTACGTGCATTGGTGCGCGTGCGCTGCCCGCGCATCGGCAATCCGCGACGATGACGGAACCCGCGGTAGCACCCGATATCCATCAGGCGCTTGATGTTCATCGTGGTTTCACGACGCAGATCACCCTCGATGGTGAATTGCGCGATCTGATCACGAATCTTCTCAAGATCACCATCGGTGAGATCTTTGACTTTTTTGGAATAAGCAATATCACACGCAACGCAAATCTTGCGAG
>NZ_JAUBQW010000189.1:0-9047 GCF_036701485.1 Microcoleus sp. Pol11C3
CTGGCACATCTCTTGATGAAATTATTCGTGCTTATTGTGCATGAATAGTGTCTCATACTTATTTGAAATGACTATAATTAACAATTCCCCAATCCCCCAATCCCCCAATCTAAAATCTAAAATCTAAAATCTAAAATCTAAGTTTGTACCTCATCTATCTGATAAAGGCTATATAGCGGGGGTCATTTACCAACTCTATGGGGCGGAATTATCGCTGTTAGATCCCCAACTTCTTAAAAAAGTCAGGGTTCTGAGTGTTATGTTTTTTGATGGCAATCTACTTAGCTGTTTGCACAACTTTTCAAAATTGAGATCCCTCGCGAATTCGCCCGTTGTAATCAACTCTGATTCGGCCCTCTTGGGAAACCGTAACAACCGTTTCTACCGTATAGACAGACGAACCCGGCTTGTAACCCTTAAAAGTAAAAGTCCACGTTCCATCGCCATTGTCAACAAACGGCGATTCCTTAGAAGTACCGTGCATAGAAGCTTCAGCTCGATAGTTGCCTAAACCCCCATTAGCAATTTCTGCTGCTTGACGGGCTAAGTTTTTTGCCCGATTGAGTTCGATATTATTATTAATCACTCTCACGCCGTCGGTATCATATTCAGGAGCAGGATTAGCATTACTCAAGGTGGGGGAGACTCCAACGGCTAAAGTTGAGAGCGCTACCAGACAAGCAAGTCGGATGTTTAGTTCCATAATACAAACAGATTTATAGTTTGATAAAGTCTACGAGACTTGCCCTAAAAAACCCGGTTGAATTTTCAATTTTTAATTTTCACTTGTGAATCGGCTGGCGTTTCCTCACCGTTCAAATAACGGTAACTCATCCGAGAAATATCCCGAATTAATGCTTGAGCTGGCTTCTCCGTTTCCGGCGAATGCTTCACCATCACCGCCACCAAATAACGCTTACCGTTAGGCAAATCTACCATCCCCGCATCCGCAAGCATTGTATCAATGTTGCCGGTTTTGTGAGCAATAACTGAACCTTCGCCTAAACCTTTCGGCAGCAAAGAATCATTTCTAGTTTGGCGCATGATTTGCAAAATACGATCGCGCGATTTCACCGATACCAAATTCCCCCTATCGATCTGGGCTATGATATTAATCAAATCCTTCGGACTGGTAGTATTAGTTCCCTCCAAATCCGGCAATTTATTGCGGATAACCGTCGCCCTCAAACCCCAATTAGCAAAATACTGATTCAAAACCTCAGCACCTCCCAACAATTCAATCATCATATTTGTCGCCGTATTGTCGCTGACAACAATCATCTTTTTGGCCACTTCCAAAGCCGAATACTTCTTGCCTGGAGCGTCGTCTTGCATCTCCCCAGAACCGCCCACAATGTGTTCGGACTTCAGCGTCAGTATCTGATCTAACTTCACTTTTCCCTCATCTACTGCTTGGAAAAAAGCTACTAAAATTGGTACTTTAATCGTGCTAGCTGAAGCAAAAGCAGTATCCCCATTAAAATTTAGGTAGCTTCCAGTATCTAAATCGACTAGAAATATTCCGGCTGTCAAACTAGGATTTTCTGTTGCTAAAACCTGAACTTGCGTTTTCAAAGTGGCTAATTCTTGATTCAGTTGCAGCACTTCTCCCGTCACCGGTGCAGCAGATGCGCTGTCGCCTGCATCTGGGTTGTTTTGCCCTTTGGTGGTTTGTTCTTCTGTCACTACAGTCGATGCTCGACTCACAGCATTTACCACCGACAGCAGCGTACCGCAAATCACCGCTATGCCAACTCCCAAAATAAGCAAGCGAGTAGCATACACCAACGGCGGCACGCTCGCAGATGCTGGTCGTTTACCCGGCCTCTGGCTCGCTTGTGGGCGCGGTTTAGGCACGGGGGGTTTTTTTGCATCGGCGGGGATTACCGTGTCTGAAATGCGAACAGGAGGCGAACTGGGACGACTTCCACGGGTGGTAGGGGGAGTGGCTGTTGGGAGCTGGCTGTTGGGATTGCTGGCGATCGAACTCACATTTTCCCTATCCCGATTCGGGTTCGGAAACTCAAACATATCGACAGCAGCCAGACCTTTTTTCCCTGGTTGGCGAGTCTTCGACTGCGGAGTTTTGGTGGTTCTGGGTTTTCTGGGGTTAATTGCCGATCGGGGATCGGATAAAAAGTCTTGTGTAGTAAATTCTTCCGAAGATGTGGGAGAATTGGCTCCTATTCTGCTGCCGCGGCCCTGTTGTGGTGGCAAAGTCGCAGGTTCGGGCGATCGAATTTCTGAATTGCCGTTTTGCGGTTGCGGAGGGCGGCGGCGGCCCGAGTTGCCAGACTGACTTGCTTTGCCGGACTTAGGCTGCTTTGAGCCGGAGTTGGGAGAGGATATCGACGAGGATATCACCGATAATATCGATCCTTTGGGAAACCGCTCTGCCACGTCTTACTCCTTCATCACTAATGTAAAGTTCAAGTTTAAGATTTTTCAGCTTGCCAGCCAATCAATTTTAGATTTTAGATCTTAGATTTGCCCTAGACGCTGCATGGTATCAGCAACCGGGTTTATTGCTCGCAAATTATCGCAAAGCTTAGGTTTTTAGTCAAGAAACCCTGTTATGAAGGTGACAAGTGGGGGTAGGAAAGTTCTCTGTGAAAAAAATCCTCAATCTCACATCCCCAATTATCCGCATTTCTCCTAGCTATCCGTTGGATTTTCTGGTAACGCCCCATCCAGAATATCAGAATTTGCCTCTGGTGAGTAAGTTTTGATGGCCCATTCTGTTTGCCGGATGACGCCCCGCAGCATGGCGACTTCATCCACTGTCGGATAGGCCCTGGTGTACAAACGCCGAAATTTTTCCATCCGGCTTGCTGCTGTGTGCGGCTGCAAATATCCTATTTTGAGTAACAGCGTTTCTAGTTGCTGGTAATATCCCTCTAAATTTTCCAAGGGAGCACTGGCGAGGGGAATTGAAAGATTTTCTGTCTGGCTGGTGGCAAGTTTTTCTGGGTAACAAGTTGATAAATTATCTGTGGCATCGGGTATTGAAGAGGCATAGCCTCTGGATATGCGTTCCCCGGCTGAGCCTGGGAACGAGGCATCTTCTTCTTCCTTCCCTATTCCTTCTTCCCTCTTCCCTCTTCCTTCTTCCCTATTCCTTCTTCCTTCTTCCCTATTCCTTCTTCCTTCTTCCCGGTATAGTTCGTAACAGCAGATAGCGACGGCTTGGGCGAGATTTAGGGAAGTGTAGGCATCGCTGCTGGGAATGCGGATCAGGCGTTGAGCCCGGTTTAACTCGGCATTGGTCAAGCCGCAGTCTTCTCGGCCGAAAATGAGGGCGCTGGGGGCTTCTAGGAGCCAAGGCAAGGCATCTGCGGGTTCTTCTAGTTGTGTTGGCAACGATCGACTATCATCCCCTGTAGTTGCGATCGCTCTGACACACCCAACCAAAGCAGCGGGCAAACTCTCGACTACTTTGGTAGTTTCCAATATGTCGGCCGCGCGAACAGCCATCAGTCGGGCTTCTTCCCCTAAATGATCGCACTGGGGATTTACCAAAACTAATTGGTGCAAACCCATATTTTTCATGACGCGGGCAACAGAACCAACATTCAATGGGCCTGCAGGTTCGACTAAGACGATTCGGATGTTGGCGTCGGCCGTTTCGAGCATTTTTATTTGGGGAGGTGTTAGGCAGAAATTGGTTGTTTTGTTTGTTTTGATTAAAATTTAATCGGTAACTAATGTAATGTCCAAATTAGCATGGCCAAGCAACGATCGAAATCTGATTTACCCACAAAAATGTGCCCGGTGTGCGATCGACCTTTTACTTGGCGTAAAAAATGGGCCGACTGCTGGGATGAGGTCAAATACTGCTCCGAACGTTGTCGTCGCCGCCGTTTCGCCGCTCAAGATTAAGTATTTAGGGCAAGTTGCTCGATCAAAGCTAAGATTGCAAAGGAAAAATATTAGGTATTAGGTTATAAATTATGGCATCGCAACAAGTGCAACCAAAGCTAGTTATTCACGGCGGTGCGGGCAGTTCTCTACATAGTAAAGGCGGAATTGAGGCGGTGCGGAAATCACTTTACGATGTTTTGGAGGAAGTTTATCCGCTGCTGAAAGACGGTGCAAGTGCCGTAGATGCAGTGGTGCGGGGCTGCCAATTGTTGGAAGATGACCCGCGATTCAATGCCGGTACTGGTTCTGTGGTGCAGTCGGACGGTCAAATTCGGATGAGTGCTTCGCTGATGGACGGTTTGATGCAGCGTTTCAGCGGGGCGATTAATGTTTCTCGTGTTCAACATCCGATCGAACTTGCTCAATTTTTGCAGCATTCGGACGATCGAGTTCTCTCTGATTTTGGCTCGGCGGAATTGCTGCGAGAACTTCAATTGCCGATTTACGATCCGATGACGGATTTGCGTTTGCACGAGTGGATGCAGGAACGCCAAGGCAATTTTAGTAAAGCAATGGCTGACGTGGTTGCCGAACCGGCCGGTGTGGGTACGATCGGAGTCGTAGCTTTGGATGTGCATGGGCGCTTGGCTGCTGGGACTTCGACTGGTGGCAAGGGTTTTGAGCGCATCGGGCGGGTTAGCGACTCGGCGATGCCGGCGGGAAATTACGCTGCTGAAAGTGCGGCGGTAAGCTGTACGGGGATTGGCGAACACATTATGGACGAGTGTTTGGCTGCGCGAATTGTGATTCGGGTAACGGATGGTTTGAGTTTGAAAGCTGCTTTTGAGCGTTCTTTTACTGAAGCTGACGAACGTCAACGGGATTTTGGCGCAATTGGAATTGATGCTAGCGGGGCGATCGCTTTCGGCAAAACTAGCGAGGTGATTTTGGGTGCTTTTCACAATGGTATGGAAATGGGTGATACTTTGGAAATGAGCAAGGGAACGCTGATTTTTATTGCTTAAAAGGCCGATATAAATTGTCAGTCTGCGGTTCAGATACCCGACTTTTTTAATAATTCGGGTATCTCGATCGGGGTTAGTTTTATATCAAATTCGGTGGCATCATAATTGATATTATATCAATTCCGACCGAGACCCGAATGATATCAAGTCCGCGCTTCATCCTCGGGCGTAAAGTCTAATCAAGCTGCCCACAAATAATTCGCGCAATTTTCATTTTTTGACCCCTCCTTCTACAGTCAACAGTCAACAGTCAACAGTCAACAGTCAACAAGCACGGACGGTGCAACCGGAATCGATATTCTTAAATCCGCAGTTGCCAAAGTTTAACAGTACCATTCTCCCCGCCGCTGACGATAGTTTCACCCAAAAGTCCGATCGCCACCGCAGACACAGGGCTAGAATGTCCATCTAAAGTGTGCAGCAACTCGCCGCGAAGATTCCAAAGTCTAACAGTTCCGTCAAAACACCCCACTGCAAAGTATTTCCCATCAGGGCTAATTGCGGCGGAAGTGATGCGAGTTCCTGTTTGCAGCGACTGCAATAATTCGCCTGTTTGCAAATTCCACAGCTTGATAGTTTGGTCTCCATGACTGACAAGAATTTGGCTATCGGAAGAAATCGCTACATAATTTTCGCTGCCAAATGTTCGTCTCACTTCGCCTCCCGGCAATTCCCACAAAGTGACTGTGGCGCGACAGAAACCGCTGGCTGCATTGAGGCCGCTGGCTACTAGCATTCTGCCGTTGGGACTCAGGGCGCTCGCACTTATATCATCCCCTTGATAGCCTTCTAAAACTTGTAGCAGTTGGCCGCTGTTGAGGTGCTGAAGCTTGATTGTGCCGCGGGTGGTGCCGAGCCAAAATTTGCCAGTCGGGGCTGACGGCGACGGATTCGTGGCGGTGCACGTCTGCCAAACGCTTCAGCAGTTCGCCGTTTTGCAGGTTCCAGAGTTTAACTGTGCCCGCGCGTGATCGTGTCAGCAGCGTTTTGCTGGCGGGGCTGAAAGCAACTAGCAACACGGCTGTTGAATGTCCGAAAATCGTCTGCTGCAGTTCCCCGCTGTGCAAACTCCAAATTTTCACTGTACTGTCGTCAGAACCCGTTGCGAGGAATTGTCCGTCGGGACTGATAGCTGCAGACAAAATCCTGTCTGAATGGTGGAGAGTGGCTTTTAAGATGGCGCCGGTTGAGGTTTTTGGCTGCGTTTTATATCCGGCTATTTCCAGCCAGTCGATCGCATCTCGCCAATTTTTGAGAGCATTTCTAGGCCGATTTGTCAATAATTCTATATATCTGTACAAAGTTTTTGACAAATCAACTTCTACACCTTTGATTTGTTTGTTAAGAAAAACCGCAATTTCGGCTGGGCTGTAGCCGCACAGCAAGCCGCATAGGTGCCGCTTTTCTACGGGTGTCAGCCCTCTTCTGGTGTGGGGGGCGAATTCTTGTTTGGCATTTGCCAAGTCGGTGTAAAGCTTTTGGATGTCCCAGCCGTTGCTTGCCCGTGCAAATGGTTCTTCGGGTCGATCGAGGGTAGAGGGTATCATTTGCGGCTGTCGCGATCGAGTTCCTAGTCAAATTCCTAACCAAAATCCTAACATTCGCTGTGCGCGATCGAACTGTTGTCACCGCTAATCTATTTTTGGCGTTGCTGATTTACGGTATGAAAGGCTAACTATGCCCGTCATAGAAACCAGTATTCACAAAGCGTTTGGATTTTTAACTTATTTTTTTCATACCCTGATTAAGCAACACCCTATTTTTAATACAACAAACAGGGAATGAGTTTCAGGCTGAAAGTTCGCCTAAATCCTTACCTTTACAGTTTGCCAAACAACCATACATCAAGATGAAACTCTTGTGGGGTGGGCAGGAGAACCCGCCATCAAAATATAATTATGACTTTTCTGAACTTAATTAATGAAATTTATGAATTGACCTTAAAAGAAATTTGTTGAAGAATTGTAGTTAAGAGTTTTTCTGTACCTTTACAGTTTGCCAAACAACCATACATCAAGCGGAGAAATAGAAAATGTCTGGAATTGCGATCGGCTTATTTTTCATCCTAGGTTTAGTTTTAAGTCTTGTTGGCTATTTTTGGGGATTAGTTCAAGCTTTTGGAGAGGAAACTATTTGGGGAGTGCTTTACTTGCTTGTTCCCTTTGCCTCATTGGTTTTTTATATCAAAAATTGGAGCAATACAAAAATCAGAAAGACATTCTTAATTTAATGTGCGGGATTGCTAATGTTTGTATTGGGAGGCATTACTACTTCAGTATTCTATGGCAAAAATTTTGTAAAAACCTCTGACTCTGGGCCGAATGTAGAGCAGGGATATAATGAGCAATCGCCCTCTTCTTTTGCTTCGGATTTCAACACTTATCCATCACTCTATCAAGAGTTATCTCCTGCTTTCGAGTCATTTCCTGCTTCCGCAGCACCTGTTGCTGAGCCTAATTCTGCTCCTGTTGCTGCTCAAGATTCTGCCTTTAAACAATCGATGAAACTCGGCTATACCTACTACGGGCAGGGAGACTATCAAACGGCTTTAATCAATTTTAACAGAGCTTTACAGATACGTCCGGGCGATGCTTATGCTGTCAAGGCTGTTGACAACACCAAAAGTGCGATCGTCCAAAGAATTGTCAAATAATAATCCGTACATTGAAAATTGCAGACAGCGGATAGATAGAGCAATCCTAAATCATTTGTATAATTCTTGTAGGGGCAAACCCCCCGTGGTTGCCCCCATGAGGCTGGGGTAGGCACTCTTAGCACTACCCCTACATATTTGTACGACTCCTGCAAGCATTGCTATAAGTAATTAACATTGTTTTTAAACTCAACAACTAAACTAATGAAAATCCTTAAAAAAACACCAACTAAACTAACAATTAAAACCGCGAGTGCCTGGGATGGTTTGCTATTAATTTTTCCCTTCATCATCATTGGATTATTGCAGATAATTTTAGCATCAAATTGGATAGGTGGAGGCATATTTCTGTTATTTTCGCTGTCTTTGTTGGACGGCGCGATAGATGAAACATACATTTTTGATAAAACTTTTAGCACAATGACTATTAAACGACGGGGTGTGTGGCTTAATGATGTTACCGAATGCTCAACTCGCGAGATTTCTGCGGTGGAATTAGAGGAAATAGCAGATAGCGAGGGAAATCGCAGCTATTATGTTGATTTGTGGATGTTCGGGGGCGATATCATCTGTTTAAGAAGCTATTCACTAACAGAACAATATAAAATGGCTGACTTGATTCGCAGCTATATCTCGATTAGCGATAATCGCACGCTTAGCAATGTATTTGCCCTACAAATCCGTGAATCGTAGCTATAGCAATCCTTGGAGGAGTGGTAAACTTTTTACCCCACCCCAACCCTCCCCTTATCAAAAGGAGGGAGTAAGAAATTCACAAATGATTTAGGATTGCTATATCCTGTAGGGAATCGCCCAAATTAATAACTAACGATAATTAAGTAGGCGCAAATAAACCGGACTATGTAACAAAATGTAAACCTGTACTCACCTGGGTGATTACATTCCTAAGTAAGTCGGCGCGAAAAAACGCAACTATGTAAACGATGGTAAAGTCTCCAAATGCTCTCTACTGGCTGGGTTAAAGCTGTTTACATACTGTTACATTATTCGGTTTAATCCCGCCTACCTACTTACGGAGGGCGAAGCTAACGTTTCATTCCCCATAACATAATTAATATATTTTTAAGATTCATCTACTTTAAATCACGGAAAGCTGTCTTAAACTCAGCCGCAAGTATACTCGAGATATTTGTTGTCCGCGAGACATTTTAGTGCTAATCCATTAACAAAATAAAAGGGGTCATGGCAAAGGACGACTTCAAATAATAGATAAGTTAACAATTCGGCTCATCCGGGTCAGGAAGTCGATCTGTAGCCTCATTTTTGGAATCAAAAGGTGAGATAAATGAAAATAATCAAGCAAACAGCAAGTGAATTAATAATTCAGACTCAGAGTATATTTGATTTTTGGTTACCTAGTTGTTTATTGATGATATTTGGACTGATATCGCTGACTTTTGATTATCATAAAGCAACCCTGAGCTGCCAGCGATTGCAGGCAAAACAAGGAAAGTGCCAGATTGTGCGATCGAATTTACTGGGTTCAA
>NZ_JAUBQW010000190.1:0-8920 GCF_036701485.1 Microcoleus sp. Pol11C3
GGCACATCTCTTGATGAAATTATTCGTGCTTATTGTGCATGAATAGTGTCTCATACTTATTTGAAATGACTATAAATATCCCCTCGATCTCGCTTGTCTGTCCGAGCCTGCGTCGTGTCGCGTAAACTCCGGCAGACTTTATTTGTATAGTTTGAGGCCAAAAGGTTTCAACCGCCTCCTTCATAAAGGGAGTAATAAACCCGGATTTGGTATTAGTTATTTTCCGGGGGATTGTGCGAACAGATTTTATACAAGCGAAGGATTTTAACCTCGAATTCAATTAACTAGAAAGCCAACGCTTCAGCATTGTTTTGCTGGTTCTTACTGCACCTGCCAATTGCCTCAACCCTGGTACACGGTCAAACCACGGATTAGGATATATGTCACTACGGGAACTCCTTTGCCACCCCAGGTTTGGAGAAGCAATCAAGGTGACAACATCGGGATTTTGAGATCGGAAAGTAGAATAAGCTCCATCGAGGTGCATCGGGCCCCCGTCGGGATGTCCCGGAGGTCGGTGTTGCAGTTCTTCCAGAAACCGCAGGAGGCGATCGAAAATCCTGCCATTTACAGCGTAAAAATGAGTGGTCATCACCCCCTCAGAAAAGGGCACGAGGGCGACAGGAGACTTTTGTTCAACCTCTTCGACGTGTCCGAAGTAGACGAAATCCCAATGTTGCTGACACAGTTGTTCGAGGATAACAGCTTGGTCTGTTCTGAACTTTGCTGAAATTTCTAGGTCGTCTTCTACAATCAGGATATTGCTCAACCCCTGGTGTTTTGCCTGCTTGAGGATACCTACATGACTGGAAAAGCATCCCCTCGCCCCAATGCTGGGGAAACCTCCAGCTTCGTCGGGGCGGATTGCGGGAAATATCTCAACCTTATGGGGCGTGAGGGGCATTCCTGCTTCCTCTAATTCCTTGACTATGAGTTGGCGTCGGTCTTTCCTTTCAGGAAGATTTACCGCATAAACTCCCTGGAAATAGTCTGTAATTTTCGTCATAGTTTGAGATCGAATCAAGAAGTTGATGAATCTTCGGCTTGAGGAGTCTCAAGTTTTATTTGAGGTCTGTGTCTTCCTTAAACTATTCTATTTTTAGCAAGCTGCATCTTCCATTTTCCTAAACTTACTCAAATTACCTCGGTCGAAGCTAGCATTAACAGTTTAATTAGCATTTGGATTTGAGTCATAATTAACGCATTTCCCCTGTTGATTAGGGTTTGGGGCTAGGTTAGAGACTACCTTATCAACAGCCGCTTGTTCTTGAATCCATGCGATTTCCCCCGGTTGCAGCTTGGGGATTTCTAATTCAACTGTTGGCTTAACTGCCGGGGAAGGCGAGGGAGTTGCCACAGCCGGAGATGGATTAAGTGCGGGTTTTGAAACTTTAGAAAAATCTTTATTTGAGTTGGGTTTCGGAGAGTTCGATCGCACTATTTCAGGAATCGAACAAACTTTCAATTCCAGCCAATTGCCTTGAGGCGTAAGTTGTTTGTTTGTTACCTGCAAAACGCTGCCGACTGGGACTGTTCCTTTGACAGTCAACTCACCTATTGCGACGCGCAAATCCAAGCGATCGCCCTCTTTTCGCAATTCCCCCGCCGCAGAACTTTTAATCTCTATAAACGAGCCTGTTTCTAAAGATTTGACCGGAGAAGCTACCGATTGAACTCTTTTCTCCGGCGTGTTCCCAGCATTAATTAAACCGCGTTTCCCGAAAATCGACTCCCCGGCAGTATCGATCGCGCGACCCACCGGAGGGATGAAAAAATAAGCAAATACACCCCCCAACCCTAATAAAAATAAAATTTTCAGCAGCAGCGAAAATGGGCTTTTGCTTTTGTCCCGCTGTAACAACTGCGTTATCCCTTGAGAATTTCCCTCGCCCAGGCTTGTGATCTCGGTCAAATCCGTTGGCATATCCTCGCTGTCGGAAATTAGGTCGATCGGCGTATCTAAAGGTGCGACAGACACTTCTGGAAAAGTATTGCCGTCTTCCCTCAAATGTGCCTGACAGTAAATTAAAGCAACAGTGACGTTATCGTGACCGTTTCTAGTATTAGCAATCTCAATCAGTCGATCGCGCGCCTTTGCCACATTAATGCTACCGTCTAGAATTGGCAAAATCTCCGCTTCCCAACATTCCTCAACCCGGTCTTTATCACTCAAACCGTCGGAGCACAGCAGCAAAACGCAGTCCTCATCCACCGGAAAACGCTGCACATTTGGGTGCAGAGTGTTGGATGAACTGATGCCCAAAGCTTGAATCAGAGCGCCGGCGGCCACTTGTTCCAAAGCAGCCCGGTAGAGAGAGTAGCCCAAACGCACCTCGCGGCAAGCTACATCGTCGTCGAGAGTAACTTGATAGCAGCCAGTACGGGTAATCCAGTAAGCCCGACTGTCTCCGACGTGGGCGACGTAGAGTTCGTGAATGTGCGCTAAAGCCATAACTAGCGTAGTTCCCATTCGCTGGCGGCCTTGGCGGTGTTCACTATCGTTGCGACCGGCTATCTTGTCGTTAGCAGCACAAGCCGCCCGTTCCAGCTTGGAAGTCAGGCTCAGCGGGTCCCAATTAGCTTGATGCAGGGGCATTTGCTCCAACTTTTCCCGCAGCACAGAAATCGCTTCGGAAGAAGCGATTTCGCCGCCGTCTTGTCCGCCGATACCGTCGCAAACGATCGCGCAAGCAGACGATCCCGGTTTTCCTGCAAACACCGTACCGCTGGGCGGATAGCAAGCATCTTCGTTGTGAGCCCTTGCTCTGCCGACATCCGTGCCCGTGGCAATCTCAACGTGACGATCGTACAATCGGCCGCACTTTGCCAGAGCTTTATCCAACTGGCTCATCAGTTGTTCGCCGTTGCGTACTTGACCGGCAACCATTTGCTGGCAAAGTTGCCTCAAAAAATTGGCAATAGCCGGGTGAGCATCTTCGAGCCACTGCTGCCACAATTTGCCCAACTGCGACAAATTAGGCGGTTTGCGATCGGGCTGCAATTCCAGAAACCGCACCAATTGCCCCTCCACCCGCAGCAGTTCCGGAGTCAGGAGCGTGGAAGCCACGCCCTGAGAGATACACGGCTGCCACAACTGCGCCATTTGCCATAGCCAATTGAGCTGGCGCATCGCTGCGGCTCCTTTCCAGGAGTCCGCCAATTCCGGCATTAAAGATTCCGTCACCTTCAAAATAGGGCCGTTTTCCAGCAGCCAGATATCTCCCGAGAGCTTGCTCCTCTGGGACGATACCAGCCCGTATACTTGAGGTACGTGTAACTGATAGGTAAATAGTCTCAGATAAGGAGTGACAACACTCGGAATGTCTTCGGGCAGTTCCGGCAAATGTTCGGGTTGAGTATCGACAAGAAGTCGATCGCGCTTGACCAAGTAGCGACCAGCGATCAGATCGCCTGGCTTACACCCTTTGATCCCTTCACCTAAAGCCCATAAGTAGTGTTTTGCCACAGAGTTTTGCATAAGGGTTTCTGACGCCTTTGGGCAAGCGTGCTGATCTGAACTATTTTAGCGATTGAACCTCGACGGGTTGATACGTGGCGATTATTCGACACCCCCGCTTACTCAACAGACGGGGATTCTTAAGACTTCGCAGTCCTAATATCCTGATTTTTCAGGTTCCTAGGCTCACCACGTTAGCACTCTTGTGCGCGTAGTTATATCTCCTGAGAATGTTTTAGGCGTGACTTTCCCCCAGTCCAGGGGTAGGTTTTAATGTCTTGTACTGACACGATATAGTCTACCATTTTGTTGACCCGCCGATGAATCTTGCTATGAGCTTTCAGGGTTAGACGCTGGCGCGACGCCGAAGTCCTCGGCTTGAAAGCACGCTGTTTTCAGCATATTCCTGATAGTAGCCATTTCCGAGGAAATCGCGGTACTCAAGCGAATTGAAATTTTAGACTAACTATAATGGTATGATGCAGCTAGGTAGAAATCACCTGAGCCAACAGGTATAAATAAATATCAATTCTCGGTTTTCTGGTTCCGGGTGTTCTATGCCTCGTGCCCGAGTTTCGCAAGTAAAGTTAAATTTAACCTTACCCAAAGACGGAGACAAGCTCACAGATTCATCTGTGGAGTCCCTCTAAAATCTACAATCTACAATCGACTGACCGGCCTCTGCAAGCTGTTGAGTATTTAACCATGCCCCTACATGAGTCCAGTGCCTTTCGCAAGAATTTGTCCGATCCGAAGCTGCTACCTGCAGTTGAAATAGACGAAATACTGACTAGCATTCAACATTCTCACAGTTTTTATTACAAAGTGATGAATCTTGAGGTGTGGGCGCTGGTGGAAACCTTGGATGGGCTGTTTCCCGGCGCTTGGGGTCATTTTATGACCAACCGCCAAGTTGCAGTTAAACAGTTTTTGGAGCGCGATCGCGTTCCAAATTCTCCGGTTGATGCTGGGGAGGCGGGGGAGAAGAAAGAAGGAAAAAAGCCCTTTGACTCCGCTCAGGGTAAAAAGAAGGAAGAAGCTAGGAGTCAGGAGCCAGGGAGTCAGGAGTCAGGAGTCAGAAAGAAGCAGGAAGAAGAATAAAAGCAGAATTTCCCAATTCTCCCCATCTGGGCCTTTCCTTTGGCTCGAACTCTAGATCGGCCTCAATCCGCCTTAAGGCCGGACAGAAAGAGAACCATTTTGTCCCCCCTACTCTCCGTTATTAAGGGCAGTAGAGGGGATGGAAACTCAGCTACAAGCGACATTTATTATCGGTTTCAATCTTAAGTTGATACAAATGCCGATCGCCCGATCGCCCTTACAGGTGAATTTTGGCATCAACTCGGGGCACTCCCATGCTGTAGTTGACAGCGCGGCTGTTGAGATTGTAGCTGATTTGGCCTTTTTGTAAGAGCGATCGTACCAAGTGCTCCAACTCCGAACCGATACGGCGGAGGTTGTACTCTGTCAAATCTTCGCCCTCGTAAGCGTCTACGAGTTGGTCGAATTTGGCATATACCTGTTTGACTGACTCGTCATTCCAGTTAAGTTCGTTATCTGGGTCAATGTCGAGCGTCAAAAGGTCGTTGCTGGGGACGAGTTCGTTGTCTTCGAGGATGGCGGTGTATATGCGAATATGGCGGGTTGTTGACTTGAGCTGCATGAGTTCTTATGTGTAAAGATTTTTTGCTGAATTAATTGTAATGGCTGAGAGATGCGCGGGGAGAGCGGGCGATCGTCAATTTCTCGGAATCCCGAAATCTTTTAGTTGTTGGGGCGTCCAATTTTTGTAATATTCTGTTTTCTCTAAAGCATCGGAAGCTGGCTTCAGCTTAGAATTTACTTGAACCGTGAAGCCCGGATACGGCATCCTCCTAGTATGAAGCCCGTCAATATTAAAATCTTCTTCGGGATGAGTGTGGAAAGCCAGCAAGCCCAACTCTGAAATCTGGTTATTCAGTTTGTCTATCAATTCTTTAGTTTGTGGCGCACTAATTGCAGTTTTTTCGGGATTAATTACTAACATGATTTCAAATTCCGAATGGTAAAATTCATGAATCGATTTCATTATGGCCGAATCGCGATCGAACTCAGTCAGCGCTGAAAACCGCTCGATTTTGAATAAAATTTGATTGGTCAAGCGTGCTTTTTTAGTGAAGGGACAAATGGGTAAATCGCTGAAAACTGGATGCGGTAGCTCGACAAACTCCGTCATCCATCTGAGGGTAGATTCTATTATTTCTGTGTCGGATTCATTCATCGACAATGTATATATTTGATATTTCACACTCATCATACTGTATTTTTTGGGTGGGCGATGCACACCATTGGTGTCAATTTAACGCTATTTCACTCAGTCCGGCAGGGAATTCATTCCCTGGCGCACTTTCTGTTAAATTGACACAAATACATTGTGCATCTTACTCTTACTACGTGCGATCGAATTCATTCGTGTGTTGTGCCATCTGGCATAATTGCACCTGCGAATTTTGCCTTTTCCAGATTTACCACCCCACTTAGGTTTGCTCCCTTTAGGTTGGCTTTTTCTAGGTTTGTACCATTCAAATCTGCACCGCGCAAATCGGCTGAGCTAAGTGTGGCCCCACTCAAATCTACCTGCACTAAACTTGAGCCACAGAGATTAGCCTGAGTCAAGTTGGCCCCACTCAAGTTGACTGAGTAAAGTTTTACTCCCACCAGATTTACACCAGTCAGGTTAGCGCCGCTGAAGTTTGCACTGACTAATTTTGTATCTTTCAAATCCGTTTTGCTCAAGTCTGCCACAACTAAGTTAGCCGATTCTAAATCTGCCTGTTTCAGGTTGGCTCCACTCAAGTTTGCCACAGCTAGTTTCGCACCTCGAAGGTTTGCTTTGCTCAAGTTAGCTTCAATTAGGCTTGCCATAGTTAGGTCAGCTTGGTTGAGATTTGTTTCACTCAAATTTGCTTTTCTCAGATTTGCTTGAAGCAGTTTTGCTGCCTGCAAATCAGCTCCCTTTAAGTTGGCACCGCTCAAGTTAGCTTCACTCAGGTTCACATAACTTAAATCAAAACCAGCTAGGTTTGCTGTTTGCAGTGAAGCATTAGGAGCAATTAAGTAAGCACCTGCTTTAACAGGGTCAAAACCAGTGGGAAAGATAGTCTCTGCGTTGTAAATCGATCTTTCAAGGTTTGCTCCTTCAAGGTTTGCTCCTTCAAGGTTTGCATCGAATAGTTTTGTCTTACTTAGGTTGGCATTACTCAAATCAGCATTCATCAATCTCGATTGCCTCAAATTCAACCCAGTTAAGTTTGCTTTACTGAGGTTTGCCCTGCTGAAATCTACTCCCTGAGACAAATGAACCACGGTGAGATTTACCCCACTCAGATTAGCTTCAATTAGGTTCGCACTCAACAGATTGGCTTGACTTAAATTTGCATAGACGAATTGTGTTTTACGTAAATTTGCTGAGCTTAGATTGGCTCTGTAAAGGTTTGCCTGACATAAATTTGCCTCACTCAGGTTAGCACTAGATAAGTTTGTTTGAGAGAGTTCTGCACCGCTTAGATTAGCGCTACTCAGGTTGACCTTACCCAAGACTTTTCTGCTCAGATTGACTCCCGCTAAATTAACTCCCGTAAAATTTCGTTCTTTCTGATACCGTTCCAAAAATTCCTCCGCACTGATAGCTGGTTCCTGGAACTCTGAAACAGTATCATCAAGATCCTCCTCAGATTCCAGAATATCCGCATTCGCAGGAGTAGCCACGGACTGTTCTACCGCTTCCCTAGATACTGGAATCGGTGTCTCCTCGATCGCCTCTTCGCGCAATAACCGATCCACCCGATCGCTAAACCGCCTCACAACCTCAGCATCATCAACCTTCTCACCAGAATTCGAGCTTTTCTCAACCGCATTCTCAACATAATACTTATCTACAAAACTTTGCAGCCCAGCATTATATCCCTGTCCTATCGGCTGAAACCTCCATTCGCCATTCTTCTGATACAAACGTCCAAATTCTAAAGCCGTTTCTTGGGAAAATATCTGATTTAAATTGTACCGAACCAATTCGCTAAGAGTCTCTGAATTGTAAAGCCGGATAAAAGCATTTTCAACTTGACTAAAACTTGGATTTTTTTCCTGTCCGTCGTGAATAGTCACCACAAACACAATTTCCTGAATCGCCGAATTGATTTTACTTAAATCCAGATAAACCGTCTCATCATCTCCGTCTATTTGTCCATTCCTGCTGTCTCCTGAATGTCGCACCGAACCGTCCGGTGATGTCAGATTGTTGTAAAATACAAAATACTTTTCATCAGGAATGCGACCGTCAGCCCCTAACATAAAAACAGATGCGTCAATGTCGCAGTTTTGTGCTTTATGGCTGACTTGCCAACCCAGGGCGATCGCAATTTTACTGAAATCAGGAGTTTCTTTAGAAAGATTGAACCTTTCACCCTTAGTTAATTCGATACTCATATGCGATAATTCCCTTACCTCATAAATGGTATTAATTATCTCATCTATGTTAACCCGATCGCAAATGGGATTTTATCTCGAAGACATCGAAACCCCAATTGGCAGAACCGTCAATTTAACTATTACCGGACTCATTCTTTTATCTGCCGCCAGCTTCATCGCCGAAACTTACCCAATTTCCGAAGCTGCTAGAATTAATTTGCAGACTCTCGATACAGCGCTTTTAATTGTTTTTGCAGTTGAGTATTTGTTGCGGCTGTGGTGTGCCGAAAATCGAGTTAAATTTATTTTTAGTTTTTTTTCAATTATTGATTTGCTGGCAATATTACCATTTTTGCTGGGATTTGTCAACGTTAGTTTTATCCGAATTTTTCGCTGGTTTAGGATTCTCCGACTCATCCGCTTTCTGGAATTAAAAATTTCTATTTTCCGCATCAGCAGCGAAGATGGGGTTATTTTTGCTCGGATTTTGTTTACTTTGCTGGCAATAATTTTTGTTTATTCTGGTTTGATTTATCAAGTCGAACATCCGGCAAATCCCGAAAGTTTTGAAACTTTTTTGGATGCTGTTTATTTCTCGGTTGTCACGATGACCACCGTGGGATTTGGCGATGTTACTCCGATTTCTGAATCCGGCCGTTTTCTGACTATTTTGATGATTTTGACTGGAATTGCTCTGATTCCTTGGCAATTGGGGGATTTGATTAAACAATTAGTTAAAAGTGCTAATCATGGAGAAGCTGTTTGTAAAGGTTGCGGTTGGTCTGTACACGATGCTAATGCTAGATTTTGTAAAATGTGCGGCAGTCAATTAGATAATGGTTGACTGTTGACTGTTGACTGTTGACTGTTGACTGTTACAGCAGTTTTCAGGTAGGGACACAGCATTGCAGTTTCCCTACAGAAGATTGCGTCTAATTTATATGTAGGGCTTGCTGAATAATCGATCGCAAACTATGAATAGGAGCGACCGATATATTCAAACTCAACTAAAGATAA
>NZ_JAUBQW010000191.1:0-8866 GCF_036701485.1 Microcoleus sp. Pol11C3
TCTTGCACTTTATTCTCGATCGCGCGCTCAAAACCCAGGCTACCTCAAGTGCGATCGATATATTCAGCAAGCCCTACGTACTCATCACTCAATCAGAAATCAAAATTGAGTGTTTTCGCGTCAACGCTGAGGGAAATTGGGTTTCTCAGACTTACCGACAAGGAGATGAGTTAGAGTTAATGAGTATAGATTTTCGCTGCCCCATCGCACAAGTTTATCAAAAAGTCCCCGGCATGATATTGTGATATACGAAACCAGATTTTTAGCAGTAAATTTCTCTCGCCTGTAGCTTGACAACAATCTCAAACAAAATTCGCCGTAAAAATTTTAGTTTTTATTCACCAGCTAAATCAGGACTCAAGTCCTAACTACAAATCGATGAAGAGTGAAGTCCTCACTACGAACCGAAATGATAATTTACCCGAAAAAAAACAATGATTAAAATCTTACACCTTTCAGATATCCACATGGGCAGCGGCTTTTCTCACGGCCGGATTAATCCAGAAACTGGTTTAAATACGCGGCTGGAAGACTTCGCGGCGACGCTGAGCAAATGTATGGATAGAGCAATTTCTGAACCCGTAGATTTAGTCATATTCGGCGGTGATGCTTTCCCGGATTCGACGCCTCCACCGTTTGTCAAAGAGGCTTTTGCTTGCCAATTCAGCCGTTTAGTTGACGCGCAAATTCCAACGGTTTTGCTAGTAGGAAATCACGACCAACATTCCCAGGGACAAGGTGGTGCGAGTTTGGGAATTTACCGGACTTTGGGGATACCTAAGTTTATTGTAGGCGATCGCCTGGACACTCACCTCATTCAAACCCGCAGCGGGCCCGTACAGGTGGTAACATTACCTTGGTTGACTCGATCGACCTTAATGACACGATCCGAGACTGAAAGCCTGTCTATGGGCGATGTTAACCAATTATTAACCGAAAAACTGACGATCGCAATGGAAGGCGAAATCCGCCGCCTCAACCCCGACATACCAACCGTACTTTTAGCGCACTTAATGGCAGATAAAGCAAGTCTGGGTGCCGAGCGTTTTTTAGCAGTTGGAAAAGGTTTTAACATACCCGTTTCCATGCTAACTCGCCCTTGTTTTGATTACGTTGCCCTCGGCCACGTCCACAAACATCAAAATCTCAATGCTTCCAACAATCCGCCCGTAATTTATCCGGGAAGTATCGAACGAGTTGATTTTAGTGAAGAGAAAGAAGACAAAGGTTTTGTGTTAGTTAATTTGGAACGCGGAAAAGCTGAGTGGGAATTTTGTACTTTGCCCGTGCGGGTGTTTCAGACTATTAAAGTGAATGTTTCCGAATCGGAAAACCCGCAAACAGAGTTAGTTAAAGCTATTGGCAAGAAAGAGATCCAAGACGCGGTTGTGAGATTAATTTACCAATTGCGATCCGAACAATTAGACTTAATTGACAACGGAGAATTGCACACACTTCTGGCCGAAGCGCACAGCTATACAATTCAACCGGAATTAGTCAGTCAGCTAGCAAGGCCGCGGTTGCCAGAATTGAATGCTAATAATAGTATAGAACCGTTAGATGCTTTGAAAACTTATCTGGCAAGTCGCGAAGATTTGAAAGATGTTGCTGAGAGTATGTTAGAGGCGGCACAGGGTTTGTTGGGCGGCCCGGAGGAAGTTTTGGTGGAATTTTAGGTCAAGAATCGCGCATCTAAATTACAGGATGATTTTGCTTCCAAATCTTGTGGGGTGGGCAGGATGCCCGCCCTAAACATACAATTTAACCCCCAAAAAGTTCCCCTACAAGCAACCGAGTTCCGTTCGCAAAATCCACCCCAGACTGCACCTTTTTCCCCGCCAACTGCACCTCCCGCAACAATAACAAACCATCGCCGGTTTGGACGATCGCCCCCAACCCCTTCACAACCTTAACAACTTCCCCATTTGCGCCCGACAACGTGGTCAAAACAGGCCATTCGCGTTCCAAAACTCTCAAATACGCTGGCAATTGCAGCCAATATTCCGGCCCGACGGGCACAGTAGCTATCACCTTCAGAGAATTGCCTCGAAAAGTCGTCGTGCAATCCGGGAAAAAGCCCCTAACTTGATTGTGAAGGGCGATCGCACTTTTCGACCAATCCAGCACATAATCTGCACTCTTAATCATCGGCGCATAAGTCGCCTCAGCATCATCTTGAACAACAGCCTTAACTTCCCCATCCCTCAATTTAACTAAAGTTTCCACCAACAAATCCGCCCCAACTTCCGCCAACCTATCCCCCAAAGAATCAGCATTATCCAACAGCGAAATACCAGCAAAAGCCTTCAATAGCATCGCCCCAGTATCCATGCCAGCATCCATCAGCATAGTAGTAATTCCTGTTGTCTTTTCCCCGTCATAAAGACAGCGCTGAATCGGCGCGGCACCGCGATACTTCGGCAAAATTGAACCGTGAACATTAACGCAAGCCAAACTAGGAATATCCAGAATTTCTTGAGAAAGAATTTGGCCATAAGCCACCACCACAAAAACATCCGCCTCCGCTTCCCACAATTTGGCAATTGTTTCAGCATCTTTCTTGATTCGCTGCGGCTGCCAAACCGGGAGATGGTGATTTAAAGCCACATCTTTTACAGGTGAAGGCATCAATTGATTGCCTCTTCCCCGACGTTTATCCGGCTGAGTCACCACACCCACAACCTCAAATTCTGGGTGATTTAGCAAACTGGATAAACTAGGAACCGCAAAGTCGGGAGTGCCAAAAAAGACAATTTTCATATATTTTTAGTTATTAGTAAGTAGTTAGCAGTCATCAGTTAGAGCGGGTAAACGTGAATTAACCGTGATTCTTCTAGATACTGTCTTGAACTGTCAAAACGAGAAATCTACCAATCAACCGGGTTTCTAGCTCCCAATGCGTCTAAAACTCCAATCATGGTAGTTTCCTCCTCGATTATACACTTCGATGATAGTTCCGACTTGTGCGAGCGGCAAAAAGGCGATCGACTGACACTTAGGTTCAACTAGACTCAACAAATAACAGTCTGCGACGCACAAGGGCTTCATCTAAGGCATTAATTAACTTTACCTTTGCTTTTACTTCGCCCATCACTTCACATCACATCGATTCTTTATATAAAAATAACAAAACAAAGTGTATTTGCCGGGAAAACATTAAACCCAGAATTGCTCTTGTCCAACGAAGTCACAGGCAAGCGCATGGATGCTGATTTCCAATGTAAGGTGCTGCCCAATTAAACCATCAGCCCCAAACCTCGATTCAAAAATACTCGAAAAAAAGAAGCCACAAACTGCTAATTTAGTAATGGTAGACGCTCTTTGTAAAGACTGTTGGCTAATCAAGAAAGGGTAATACCCCTCATAGGTAAAATGTAGATAGTGTAGGTTGGGTAGAGCGCGAGCGTTACCCAACTCTTTTAAAATAATGTTTTGGGCCAAGCGAAGCCTAGGGTTCGCTGACGCTCTACCCAACCTACTACATCTATGTGAGAAACACGGATGAGCAGGTTTCAGAGGTGAGGGGTGAAACCATCTGTGAATTCGCCAACAGTCTCTTTGTACTGTTCAATCACTCTTAGCCAAAGGATACAAAACACCCGAATGCTTTAATCATATCACCATCAACAGCAATGCCAACCGCCAAAAAAGAATCTTAGCCAATTCTGCTAAAATTGTAGCGCCGCAAGGTTATCTTGCATACATGACCTGCACTTATTCAACCGCAGAAAACGAACAACTCAGCGAATGGCTGTTAAGCAAATTCCCCGAATTTGTGCCTGTCACAGTTCCTCATTTAGCAAAATATCGATCGCACTTGACATAAATTCCTTGCTATCGGATGTGACCACAAGATAAACTCGGAGTAAGAGCTTTCATAGTTTTGTTCCAAAATACCTCGGAAGGAGAGACAAATCAGCTACCAGCATAGTTTCTAGATTTAGCTCGTTTCACCCTGTAATTATCCGCTTTTATTGAAAATGATGTTATCTAAATGGGCCACCGCAATTCACCAACAGCTACACAATGCAATCATAGCAGTTTTCCCTTCTCTGAAATACAGTAGGGAGATGGCAGTGCCCTGTCCCTACCCGATATCTCTACTTCACTCAACTGAACACCGCTATAGACTACAAGCCACACGTACAGCCTGCATTTTCCTAATTTTAAGCTTGCTAATATTAAGCGGCTGCCAAAACAGCACCGCCTCCGCATCCAAAAACGGCGAACCAATAAAAATTACCCTGTGGCACGGCATCAATCCCCCGCCCAATCGAGACGTATTTAAAACCCTCACTGACAAATTCAATAAAACACATCCCAACATTCAAGTCGAACAAATTTATATCGGTCAGCCCGATCAACAACTGCCAAAAATACTAACAGCAATAGTAGGAAATGCGCCGCCGGATTTGCTTTGGAATGGTGCCACAATTTCAGGAAAACTAGCCGAACTCAACGCAATTGAACCCTTAGAAAACTGGCTCGACAAATCGCCCCGGAAAGCGGAAATCTACCCGGCACTCTTCGAGTCAATGGAACTGGATGGACACACTTGGTCAATTCCCTTAGCGACAAACAACGTCGCTATATTTTACCGTCCCAGCTTATTTGCAGCGGCAGGAATCAAAGAAGTGCCACAGAATTGGGCGCAATTAAAGCAAGTAGCCCGATCGCTCACCCGAGACATCAACGGAGACGGCCGCACAGACCAACACGGCATAGTGCTCCCCCTAGGCAAAGGAGAATGGACAGTATTTACCTGGCTACCATTCATGTTCAGCGCAGGCGGCGAACTCAAAGGCGAAATACCTCAAAGTCCTGTACCCCAAATAGATAATCCCGGTTCTCGCGCAGCCTTAGAATTGTGGAGCGACTTGTTAAAAGAAGGTTCAGCAATATTGTCAGCACCCGAACGCGGTTACGAACTCGACAACTTCATCGCCGGCAAAGTCGCCATGCAAATCACCGGGCCGTGGACGCTAGCACAATTGCAGCAAAGCGCGATCGACTATGCAGTGATGCCTATACCCGCCCTCAATCGCCGCGCAGCCGTCGTGGGGGGTGAAAACCTATTTTTAATGAAAACCTCGCCAGAACGCGAAAAAGCAGGCCTAGAATTTTTAGAATACGTTCTAGGTGAAGAATTCCAAACAGCATGGGCATTGGGAACAGGTTACTTGCCAATTAGCTTAAAATCGAGACAGAGCAAAACTTATAAAAGCTTTGTGGAAAAAAACCCTGTTTTGCGAGTATTTTTAGAACAAATGAACTCAGCCCGCTCGCGACCAATTATCTCAGGTTACTCCCGCCTCTCAGAAAACCTCGGCCGTGCCATAGAGGCAACCCTTCTCGGCCGCAACCCCCAAGACGCCCTTAAAGAATCTCAAGAGCGTTTGACACTAACCTTAGATACTGCAACAGCAAAAACGAAATAGAGAAGGAAAAATATTTTTTTTGCTGTAAATTACCCGTTTTCACTGTATTCCAGCGAAAGACTGGAAGCCTCGATTAATGGGTTAAAAATCCAGTTAAAATCACTCCCGCCGGCACTTCTAGTCATCATCTTCGTTTCTGGCCCCGGGCTTACCTGAAAACTGAGATTTGGCGTCCGTGTTATCGGTTTCTTAGGTATTATTGAGAAAAGTTCAAGATGTGAAGTTAAACGGAGATATTGTACCATTTTCAATAGGCTTTTTACAAGCTGGCAGGATGCCCACCACTAAGAAAATTTACTCTTTGTGGAACAGGCATCTTGCCTGTTCTTGAGAATGGTGCAAGATGTTAGGTTAAATCGAGTTGCTACCCCCGACACGAAAAGACACTCGCTGTCCCTCGGTAATAAATCTTTAACAAAAACCCAAAATTAACAAACCGAATACTTAGCCATGACAGATATATTGGCAAAAAAGGGATGCTCCCGAAACTAATGGGCAGATTCGATCGCACAGCAAAACAAACCGAAACCTTAACAGCGCCAGAAAAAGTTATCTCAAAAGCTTCTCCCCCTACCTACCACCCATGACCTACCATCACCTAAGAGAAACATTTTCCCTACCCTGTGCCTGTCCCGTGCCACCTACTGAGACCCGAACAACCGTCCACCTTTTCCCCAAACGACAATGCAGACAAAGTTCCTTAATGCAATCAAAGGACATTCCTGGCGGTACTTCCTCGCAGTAGGCGCGATCGCCCTGGTCTACTATTTGGCGTCGCAATTCGCCATTTCCACCCTAACCCTCAGTTCAGAAATTTACCCGATGTGGCCAGCAGCAGGAATTGCCCAAGTCGCCCTGCTGCTGTTTGGGCGGCAACTGTGGCCGGGAATCGCGATCGGAGGCTTCCTGTTCAGCATGAGCGTACCGTCGGCCAACATCGGCACGGCCTTGATCTCGGCCGGCGCCAGAACCCTGCAAGCGTGGACGGGAACTTATCTGCTACAGGGCATTAACTTTAGCGCCGGGCTCGATCGGCTCAAAGACGTTTTAGGAATAGTCGGACTAGGAGCCTTGGGATCTACCCTGATCAGCTCCACCATCGGCAGCATCCTCGTATGCGTGACCGAAAGTGTATCTAGCTGGAGCAATTTTGGCACGATTTGGGGGACTTGGTGGGTGGGAGACGCTATGGGAATTTTGCTTGTCGCGCCGCTGCTGCTGACGTGGCAAAAATTGCCCAAAGTCCCCACCCATCGCAAAAAAATAGCCGAACGAGCGATTTGGCTGCTGCTGCTGCTAGCACTCGGCTGGCTGGTCTTCTGCTCCCGCACCCGCGCCGCCTACGCCCGCTATCCCCTCGAATACTTACCCTTTCCCCTAGTAGTTTGGGCTGCCTTTCGATTCGGCCAGCGCTACACGGCCCTCTCCAACTTCATCCTCTGCGGCTTCGCCATCTGGGGCATAGCCAGAAGCAGCGGCCCCTTCTTCAAACACGCCAGCAGCATCCCCCAAGCACTGTTATCCCTGCAAGCCTTCATCGCCGTCATCGCCGTCACAGGCTTAGTCTTAGCCGCCACCGTCGCCGAACGCAACCAAGCAGAAGCCTCGCTGCGCGCCAGCGAAGCCAGCCTCGCCAACGCCCAGCGCATCGCCCAACTAGGCAACTGGGACTTAGACCGCAACACCCAGCACTTGCGGTGGTCAGAGGAAATTTATCGCATCCTGGGACAGCGGCCGGGAACTTTTGAACCCAGCCTTGAAGCCTTCTTGGAATACGTGCACCCCGAAGACAGAGAATTAGTCAAAACCTCGATCGAAGCTGCTTTATTTGAGCAACAGCCTTACAGCATCGACTACAGGCTCATACTCCCCGACGGTAGCAACCGCACAGTCTACGAACAAGCCGCCGTCAACTCGCTCTACATCACCAGCACCGTCCAAGACATCACAGACAGAAAGCAAGCCGAAGCCGCCCTGCGTTCTTCTGAAGAAAGATTTTCCAAGGCCTTTCATGCCTCCCCAGTCGGCATCAGCATCTGCACCCTCACAGACGCACGCTTCCTCGATGCCAATGAAAGCTTTTTGCGCTCATTAGGCTGGCCGCGGCACCAATTTATCGGCCGCACCCCCACCGACTTAGGAATGTGGGTCAATTCCGAAGACGGGCGGCGCCTCGCCCAGATTTTGGAAGCCCAAAATTCGATCGGCAACCAAGAAATCAAAATTCGCACCAAAAGCGGCGAAGTACGCGACTGGCTGCTGTCAGGGGAACTCATCGACCTCGGCAGCACTAAATGCGTTTTAATCATGACCAGCGACATCACCGAACGCTTGCGTTCCGAAGAATTCCGCCGGGCTGCTGTAGCCGCGGAAGCTGCAAATCGCTCGAAAAGCATTTTTCTCGCCAACATGAGTCACGAACTCAGAACCCCTCTCAATGCCATCATCGGCTACAGCGAGCTCCTGCAAGAAGACGCCCGAGACCTCGGTGCCGAAGAGTTCATTGACGACCTCCAGAGAATTAACACGGCCGGTCAGCACTTGCTAGTGCTAATTAGAGATATTCTCGACTTGACCAAAATTGAAGCAGGCCACATCGAATTCCATCTCGAAACCTTCACCATTGTAAATCTGGTTGAGGAAGTAGTCGCCACGATCGCACCGATGGCAGACAAAAATAGCAATATCATAGAAATACAATGCCCCGAGGATATTGGCTCGATGCAGACCGATTTGACTAAACTCCGGCAGTCCCTGCTCAACCTCCTCAGCAATGCCGCGAAATTTACTTGCTCCGGCGCGATTACCTTCGCCGTTACCCGCTCCGTCGAAACCCCCGCCGACGCTACAAAGAGAGGCAAAACACTTGGATCGTATACAGGCAGTGACCAAGCTGAAAATAGCTTGTCTCTGTTATCTTCCCCTCAAGATTGGATCGTTTTTACAGTCAAAGATACCGGCATTGGCATGAATCCCGAACAGTTAGCCAAAATCTTTGATCCGTTCACGCAAGCCGATTCCTCAACTACTAAGAAGTACGGCGGCACTGGCTTGGGGCTGACGATTACTAAGAAATTCTGCGAAATGATGGGCGGAGACATTACCGCATTCAGCGAGTTGGATAAAGGCTCTACTTTTACAATTCGGCTGCCCGCTATTTTTACCAACCTTTCGATATCAACCGAAAACTCGGATAAAAAATAATTTGTTTACAGTTATTTTTACTTGCTACTAAATTTATTAGCCTCCGCAATTTGCTGATTTTTTCGCTATCAGGTATGGAGATTTTGAATATATAGCAGAAGCAAGAAGGAAGACTGAAGTTGCAACAGCAGAGTTTATGTTTAAGCAATAATTAGGGCTTGCTGAATATATCGATCGCACTTGAGGTAGCCTGGGTTTTGAGCGCGCGATCGAGAATAAAGTGC
>NZ_JAUBQW010000192.1:0-8840 GCF_036701485.1 Microcoleus sp. Pol11C3
CCTAGATAGATGGCAAGTCTAGCTGTTGTCCATCTCCCGAATTCATAGCCATATTTTTCAGGTTCTACTTCAATGGTTTCTAGTAGTAAATTAATGTATTCTTCTGTAGCTTTTCGGTAGTTACCCTTCATCCGCTCATCTTTGAAACTGTCTAAATTCTCAGGCTCACCATGTATGCTCCAATAAGCAACTTTTCTCAGAGAACATCCAATTAGTTCAGCAGTTTTAGCTTGTGTATTTCCGTTATTTAGTAACAAAAAAATTAAGGCTCTTTGCCGAATATCTGGATGCTCATGCTCTTTTAATGCTTGTTGTAGACTTTTTTTTGTCTCGCAACTGAGGAAGTTT
This sequence comes from Microcoleus sp. Pol11C3, assembly GCF_036701485.1. Lineage (NCBI taxonomy): Bacteria > Bacillati > Cyanobacteriota > Cyanophyceae > Oscillatoriales > Microcoleaceae > Microcoleus > Microcoleus sp. Pol11C3. The sequence continues at coordinate 349 of NZ_JAUBQW010000192.1, forward strand.
TTAGTAGGCATTGACTTTTTCTAAATATCATCATATTATACTATGCAATATGCGTTTTAGATGCTGAACAGCTTACAAGTTAAATTACTAGCCTGTCAACCCGTTTATGAAAACAATTCCTCTACTCGCCATTAGTTTTTTAGTAGCAATTTTAGTAAGCACGATCGGCATTATCTCAGTGCAAAACGCCGCCCCAGTATCCTTAAACTTTATCTTTTTTCAATCGATACAACTACCCGTAGGAGTAGTATTGGCAATGAGCCTGAGTGCAGGACTGATCGGAGGTGCGCTACTGCAACCGCTGTGGAACATTTCAGATTCCCAAAACTCACGTCCTAAATTTCAGGCAAATCCAGAAGAATCCGACACCGTACAATATTAAATAGATTTGATTCCTTAGAGGGAATATACCTGACCGTCAATCAGCAGCCGAGTAATTCCCTTAGCTCGCAAATAAGGCGCTGCTTTTTGCAGCATACTGCTGTCAGGAATCTTGAAAACTCTTTGATTGCGAGTAGCAAATCGGCGGGCAACTCGGTGATTGTCAAACACTGCCAGGGTTTTCTCGCGAATTTCCGCCGCCGGAATTTGACCCAGTTCGCCAAAAGCTTTTAGAGGTCTGCTGATTAACTCCGCTGCCCGATCGACCACCAAATAACAAATTTTGGGCAGAGATGCTTCGCTTAAAGGCAAAACTTGAATCAGCCCTGTACCCCGAAGCTCGTTAGCGAAGCCCTCGAAGAGGATCAACTCGCCCGACGATAGTGAACCCAGGAGACTCCCTTCAAACAGAGAGTCTTCATCCTCTACATCTTCGTCGAAGTCGTCATCTACATCGTCTTGATTCTCCTCCTCATCATCCTCATCCTCGAAATCCCTAAAGTCTTCACCTGCCAGCAGCCCTTCTGCTGGCAGAATTGCCTTTAGGTCACCAGTCACAACAGCGCGGTGGCTTTGATCGGCAAGATTGGCTGCTGGGGCATCTGGCACATCAGAAACATCCAACTCCGACTCTCTATTCCCTCGAACTTCGAGTTCTGCAAGTGGTTCAGGGACTGATCCAGAACGCTTTCGGATTGTCGGTCTCGAATTTAAGGCTGACGGGGCGACAGGGACTGACTCCGACAGGGGGACAGCTACAGGATAGATTGCGCCATCTGCCAACGACTCAGTAGTCGCCTCTGTCGGTTCAGAAACACTGCTGCGATCGGACAAACGCTTTTGTTTTTGCTGGACTAGAAATTCGTATTCCGGCTCCGACAAAGCACCCTGAAGGATGCGCCTCACAGTCGAACTGCTCACTCCGTAGCGCTTTGCCAGAGTGATAGTATTCTCGTTTGACTGTCGGTACAGCCTGATGAGTTCGCGTTTGTCTGAATCGGAGAGTTTTGTAGGCGTCATGCCAAGTTTCCCAGCAAAAAGACGTGAAAAGACGCAGGCTAGCAGTCAGCGAACTGTGATTTTTCTTTTTCCCTTTCAAGCTCAGAGATGCCTACAAGGGCAAAAAAGCTTTCGCGTCCCCATCCCTTGCCAAAGCAACCCCAATATCAAATCGCTAGGCTGCGCGACGAGTGCGCCTGCTTTGGCGAGAACGGGTTGAGATGTCATGTTCCAAGATAGCTCCAATCCCAAACAGGATGGCACTGAAAACAAAAAAGACTTCCAGCAAACTGCCACTTTGATAACTACCATCAGCCTGAGTATCGCGCCATTTAAAGTACATATCTGCGATGTAAAGCGAAAAAGTTGCAGCCGCAATCATTCTCCAAGATTGGGAAAAACGTCCTCCCCAAAATGCCAGCAGCAATGCAGTAGCAATAATCAGCAGAAAAACGTCCCCGACGATGTAAAACAAATTGATTGCATTTTTGTGAGGCGCCAGTTGCTTGTCTAGTGCGATCACCCATCCGGGAGCTTTGGTTTCTGCTGCTGCTTCTTCTTCGGGTGCTGATTCAGTATCAGTCGCTGCTACTCCTTTTGCCTGTAACTTGGACGAATTGTCCAAAGCAGGCGCTCTTCCTTTGGCAGCGGTGGTTCGTGCAGATTCTGTCACTACTTCTTGAGGGGCTGCCGGAGCCATTCCTAGCTGGGTCCTCCAAGAGTCAGGTGCAGCAACCCAAATAGCTACAGCAATCCCGAAGGCTGCAATTCCCGCTAACAAACCCCACTGCCAACTTTCTAGATTCAGTCGCTTGGAAGTCACAGCTACAACCATGCCCCCGATCAGGACCACATAGCTGCCCAGATAAAACGCATCTGCGGGAGACACGTCCGGATCTAACCCGAAATAGAGTTCCCAAATCCCGAACAGCACGCCGCCTATGAAATAAAACAGCATCCCCAGACCTATACCCAGCCAGACGTTGCGCCCACTGACCATGTGGGGGCTTTGCCAGTTTCTAAAACAGACTAAAGCCGCTCCGAAGTATGCTCCGCATTCAAAAATATAAGTGCCGATCGAGTACCACAGAGGTAAACCCTCTTCTGCTGAGAGGGGGACGCTGAACAGCAAAAAGAACAGCAGCGCCATTACAGCCCAGACAATGCCCGCAATCACTAGGGTCTGAGCTGACAGTAAAGATGAAGATGTAGATGACTTTTCTGAAGTGCTACTCATAGGGATTCCACGAGACCTAACTAGCGGTTGAACGCACCCCATCTCAATCTTTGATTGGAGATGAGGATTCTTTCGCCAAAAAACCTTAAAAAACCTTGCTCTGACGCTTCCGGAATAACTGGCGTCCTCAGTGTGTCGTCGGGACTTTGATCCTCGTACACTCTAGAAAGACTAAGCAAGAATAATATCTATTTACTAATTCAACGAATTAGTCGTTAGTCGATCTTGTACCCGGAAATATAATGATAGAAATACGGTATATGTCTCCACCATTAAGGCTTTTACAGTACCCAATCTATCTCTGAAATTATACCCTCAAAGGTTGAGGTATCTGTTTTTTTGCTTTCCCACTCCCCTACTCATATCAATGATTCTGGGTGGGGACTGCGATCGAAACTTAGTTAAATTGCCACACCATAGGTGGCATCCCAACCGAATCAACAATTTGGTTGGTCAATACAAGTTGGCAATCCAACCTGTATATCGCGTACCCCCTACAGTGCAATTATCTAAGCTCCATTATCTGGACCCAATTGTCTGATCAATTGGCACCGATTTTCTATCCTGCGATCCACAACTTGTTGAGGGCTGATTGTTTCAGCCAATCTAGAAACTGAGTCCGATCCGGTGCTGGCATATCTTGCAGCACATCGCTCACTCCCTCCGCGAAGTCCGTATTGCCAAAATATGATTTGCCCAAGCGGTGGAGTTCTTGCAATAAGGTCTTGAGATGCTGCTCTTGCCAAGGAGGCACCTTGTGATTTTGCAAGGGACTAACGGTTAGCCAGTTTTTTATCGCATCAGGGGAGTCTGCCTGGGGGAAGTTTCCCTGTTGAAATACCTTGGCGATATCTTTCTGAAACGATGTGGCTTGCCTTGCGCCTAAGAGGTCTTCTACATCGAAGTAAACAGCTTGGAGGAGCAGCAGACAAGCCTGCGTGAACAGTGGTGCTTTGGCTGATTCATTCCCTGCCGGTTCTTCACCGGCAAGCTGATCTAAACGGACTTTTCCCCAGACGCTATATCGATCCGGCTCTTCTAGCAGAACACAGGCTTTGCCTCGGTTGTCGGTTAAGTCCCGCCACAAGGCTCTGGCGTCTTCTGCTTGCTTGCCGTTGAAGGCGCTGATCAGGCGAAAAGTCTGCCCCTGATAATTGAGAATGGGAATTTGTTGATCCCGTTTTGGGTGTTGAAAATTGGTTATTTCAACATCCTGCCGTTTCAGAATAAACATGACACTGCGATTTGACTCCTGTCATGGCCGAGGTGCTGTGCTTTTGACACTCCCAATGCCTAAAGGCGAAGGGATTCTTGATTCAGCGAGTCCACTTAAATTAGCAGGATTGCTCCCGATCACCCAGAGATGGTTCTCTCCTCAAGCGTTCCGATACTTTTTTGCTAACAAATGCTAACAAATATCTAAGCTGAGATTGTCTCTCGGCCTTGGCGTATAAATCAATGCACGAAGCAAAATCCCCCGCGCACAATTTACGACTGCTGTACTGGTAACGCTTGATTTTCGCGCTCGTGCCGAGCGGGCGATTGACTCTTTTGCTTTGATGCCGTATAGGAAGCTTATATAGAGGCTCCGTACCATCAGGGATTTTCACCTGAGTCTTTCAATCCTAGTTCTACCACATTTTTATAAAATATCAAGTCGAGCAGAATGTTAGCCAACATAACTCAATATCAGCAAATTAGTCATTCTGGCTCAACTCATACCTCAAATCAGGGAACGAGCTCTGGTTTTTCGGTAATGCGGTCAGCGTTTTAGGCTTTGCCACTAGGGGATGTTAACATAACCGATATACATCTCCGAAAAATCACCTGTGGCTCTTATGCTGTCTGAGATCCGTCTTATTTTCTGGAGATATCCGATCGACCAAATAGTTGGGTTTCACCTCGACCTCTAAATACTTTACCCGAGTCCACGTCCTACCTAGTTTTGATTGTAAATTTACAATTGTGCTGTTTGCAGGTGAGTCCCTCCAGCTTTTGTCAGATACACTCTTGGAGGCACAGGCACTCTCATCATCTTGGTTTTTTTTCCCTAACCATCGCACTGCACGCCATATTTTCGTACCTCAAACCGGTTTATGCGTAAGTCATAATATTATTTACTTGCTCGATCGCACACTGCACCGATACAATAATCTTGTTAGCGATTTTTGAGTTGGGTGCGTAACTCAGTTGGATAGAGTAGCTGCCTTCTAAGCAGCGAGCCGCAGGTTCAAGTCCTGCCGTACCCGTTAAGTAAACCTAATAGCATCAATGCTTTGAGCCGTTCTTTACCGCAAAGTAGAGAACGGCTCAAACCTTATTTGTTGTGCGTTTGTTGTGCAATTGTTGTGCAAGACAAATCCTTACAAAAGCCCCGCCTGCCAAACTGAGCGAATCTGCCTGCTTCTGGGCGATCGACACTGCTACCCTTCTGAGTATAGGTTTGCTCCAGCCGATGTGATATCATAAAAATTCTCTTTTGTCAATAGCCTAGATCCTGCGATGTTCAAACAGCACCAGCAGCAGGTTGTGGGCCGATTAGCCATCAGGGGTTATCCTTAGTAATCAGGCTAGTTTCCGATAGGTTTGGATATGTTCCCAACAACTCTATTTCATATTCCCCAAAATTTAATGCTATTACTCGACCGCAGCGCGATCGACCCATTAAAGCTCCTATTGGCGCAAGCAACCGGAATGCCTATAGTTGCATCGGAAAATACGGCAACAATTGCGCTCGTATTGGTTGCTATGGGAATTCTGGGTTGGGGATTTTATCGCGCCAGACCTTTTGGCAAACTGGGAATTTTGGCTTGGTTGCAGTCTGTTGCGCTGATGAGTCCCTGGCTGCTGTTCTTTGGTTTGTTCGCCGCCGGGATTTACCTCAATCTAGTTGCGGTATTGTTGCTGCTGGTGGCATCCACGGGATTGTACATCTATCTGGGCCGGCAATTGCGTAAGGCTGCATCGGAGGCAGTGCTGCCGCGGCCGGATGCTGCTGAGGTAAAGTCCCAAAGCGATGGTTTCTCGGCCCCTGAGTCGCAGCGAACACCAGGCCCAGAAACCATTAAAATCGTCACTTCGTCGCCTGCGAATAATGAATTACAAATTATTCCCGTTCCAGTTGAAGACCTCACTGCAATTAAAGGCATCTTTGGAATTGATACTTTCTTTGCCACAGAAACAATTCCCTATCAAGATGGGGTAATTCTCAAAGGCAATCTCCGGGGAGACCCAGAACAAGTACACTCACGTTTGACGGCAAGTTTGGAAGAGAAATTAAACGATCGCTATCGCCTATTTTTAGTAGAAAATCAGGACGACAAGCCAGTAATTATTATCTTGCCCAGCACCAACGACCCGCAGCCAACTACCCTACCTCAAAAAATCCTCGCAGTCGTGCTGCTGCTGGCAACAATTGCTACCAGCTTAGAGACAGGCGGTTTGCTGCTGGGTTTCGATTTCTTTAACTCGCCGACTAGATATTTAGAAGTTCTGCCAATTGCGGTCGGAATTTGGGCGGTTTTAGGCTCTGGCGAAATTGCTCGCCGAGTGGTCGCAAATCGGTACAAGGTTGGCTTGAGTTGGCCGTTTTTTATACCAACTTTGCAGATAGGTTGTTTTGGAGCGCTCGACCGTTTTGAGTCGCTGCTGCCCAACCGTAAAGTTTTGTTTGACATCGCTTTTGCCGGGTCAGCGGCTGAGGGAATAGTTTCTCTGCTAATGCTGGTAACGGGTTTGTTGCTGTCTCACCCCGGCAGTTTGTTTCAAATTCCCGCAGAATTTTTCAAGGGTTCGGTTTTGGTGGGAACTTTGGCAAAAGTGGTTTTGGGTTCGGCGTTGCAGCAGCAGATTGTTGACGTTCACCCGCTGGTAGTTATCGGTTGGTTGGGCTTGGTAATAACGGCGATTAATTTGATGCCGGCGGGACAGTTGGACGGGGGTAGAATTGTGCAAGCCATCTACGGTCGGAAAATAGCCAGTCGCACTACTTTGGCGACTTTTGTGGTGCTGGCTATCGTTTCTTTAGTTAATCCTTTGGCTCTGTATTGGGCGATCGTGATTCTGATTTTACAGCGGAATCTGGAGCGACCGAGCCTCAACGAGCTGACTGAGCCTGACGACGCTCGCGCCGCTTTAGGTTTGCTAGCTTTGTTCTTGATGATTGCTGCCCTGTTGCCGTTGACTCCGGCTTTGGCTGGTCGTCTGGGAATCGGGAACTAACAGTAGCAGCGTGGCTGTGGTAATAGGCTCTTGGGTTGCGGTAAATTAGTGGAATATAGGAATTGAGCGATCAAACTGGGGAACTGAAGGGCGATCGGGTTCCTAACTACTAATTTTCAATTAACAGCCCCGCCCTGGGAAATTTATCTATTACCAAAAGTTGATTTTTTTATAACCCAAAATTTGTTTAAACTTGATCGATTAAGTTTAAATAACTTATCTGAGCCTATAGGATAAAGTCATGGCAAATCAACTTCCTCCTGTATTGGTAACTTTTGATGCAGATGTTTTAATGACTGGCAGAACTCAAGTGTGGCAAGAATATGCCAAGGTGGGAACTTGCTATATCCCGGAAGTAGTGTACGACGAAATAGATCGTCTGACAGGGCAGGCGGTGGAAAAAGAGCAAGAGCAAGTAGCTAGAGAGTTTATGCGATTTTTTGCCGACAGTGGCTGGATTGCAACTGACGCTCAGGAAACACACCGAGCTCTCGAACCTTCGATCAAAAATCAAAGCAAGCCAGCAATGCTGGTAGTGGCGACGGCTCAGTGCGTTTACGGTTTGGCGACCGAACACCCGGAGGCATTGGTGATTTTTGTGTCCAACAGCCAGCCTCTGCTGAAGCGGCTGGCTTCTGTAGGCGCTACGAATCTCTGCGGGATTACGGGGGCGATGCTGTTAAATTGGGCGAGGAAAGGGGAACGCCCGTCGGCGGCGACTCAGCAATTGCAAAGTTTGATGCGTACCCTCGCCGATCGCAAATCCACTCAGCGCCCTAACAGCAGAATTCAGGATGCTGCTGTTGGCCAAACGGGGGCTTCTGCTAGCAAGTTAACGGGAACCCGCGGCGGTTCTGAATTGAAGTCGGCCAGCAGTTTTACTAAAACTAATAAAACGGGTTTGACAGAGAAGCGCACTGCGAGTTCCCGGCCCAAAACACCGCGGCGCAATCGCGAGGAGTCGAGAGATTACGAGCCGGCTGTATATCGCATGAAACATATTACACCTCCGAAAAAAAGGGACAGCGGTTTTCTGTATAGTGCGTTCAATTTTTTGGGAGCGTTATTTTTCTTGACGGTAGCGGTAGGTATTTTGTGGCGAGTGTTCGATGTTAGGGGTTTTAGAAAGACTTTTGTGCCGGCTCTACCACAGCCTGTCCAACAATTTGTTAAGTCGATTGATCCTAAGTGATCGACAATGCAACTCTTTTGACAATCCTGAACGGGAACGAAATAATTAGTGGATTAGCACTGGCTTTTGCAGGTTTTGCTTATGCTTTAGTCTTTTTTGTTCTTCTTCCCTTCAGACAGTACGATTATGCAGCACCACTTGGGGCAATAGCAATGGCGATCGCCCTTACTCTAGCAATGAATTGGCTACTCTCTGCATCGTTGGTAGCTGGGTGGAATTTGGTAGCTGCATTATTGGGTTGTCAGGTAGCGCTCATGTTTTTTGGTAGCGTGTTTCTGGAAGATGGGCTGTACCTGCCAAATTTGTTGTTTTTTGGAACTATGAGCGTAGGATGTGCGAGCGTTTATACCAGTTTTTCACAAAAAAAACGCTGGTAATTGTGGGTTTATGTAGGGCTTGCTGAATAATCGATCGCAAACTATGAATAGGAGCGACCGATATATTCAAACTCAACTAAAGATA
>NZ_JAUBQW010000193.1:0-8796 GCF_036701485.1 Microcoleus sp. Pol11C3
AGGATGCCAGACCAGCCTACGAAGACGAAGCGATCGCGTTTGAGCCAGTCGTCGAGGACATCAAATATGCCTCTTTCGGTCTGGGCGCGTCCGACTGCGATTGTCATTGCGGTAAAATCCTTTTGCTTGTTAAAAGACCAAGGTTTCTAATTAAAGTTAACATAACTATATATTAGAAGTTCATAAATTTCAACTAAAACAGCAGGGTTCCCCCACTAGAGGCGTACTCGATGAAAGCGTGGTTGGGAGGAATGCCATCTTGGTTGACGATGCTCAGCAACAATCCAACTGACCCTTCGTCGCCAAGCGGCGAGTTGACGGTGGTTGAGGAGTTAAGTCCTGTAGGTTAATTCACTGAACTTTACGTTAATTACCTGCATTACGTGGCAAGCTGTAGAATTAGTTAGCATGATTCACTATTGGATACCTACTCAACTCCAAGACAAGCAGCCGAACATTTTGGAGTTTGCCTGCATACGCTCAGGCGATGGGAGAAGGATGGCACGATCAAGGCAATTCGCACACCCGCCGGTCAACGACGATACTCAATCAACTCTTATGCCGGACGCAATACAACCAACGTTAGGACTATCCTGTACGCCAAAGTCTCCAGCCTGCATCAAAAAGCTGACCTTGACCGACAAATTGCCAAATTACTGGAACTCTATCCATCAGCCGAACTCATTACCGACATTGCCTCAGGGCTCAACTTCAAAAGGAAAGGACTTACATCCATTCTGGAAACCGTCCGTACAGGCAATGTCGGATCTGTTGTTGTTGCCCACAAAGACCGACTCGCCAGATTTGGCTTTGAACTCATTGAATGGCTCTGTCAACTCGATGGAACAAAAATCGTGGTTCTCAACCAAGACAACATTTCTCCTGAACGAGAAATGGTCGAAGACATTCTTGCGATTGTTCACGTCTTTTCCTGCCGACTCTACGGACTTAAAAAATATAAAACTCAAATCAAGGAAGATTCAGATTTACCCAGAGCCAGCACTAGCCCTGATTTGGAAGACGTGGATGGCAGCAGCGCGATATTGCTACAACCAAGCAATATCTCAACAAAAGCAAGACCGCCTAAGTAAGCTCAAATTGCGTAACAAAATTATGCAATCAGATTTACCGAAGTGGGTAAAAAATACACCATGTCATCTCAGGCAAAATGCTATTTTCGATGCTCATCGAGCATATTCCGCTAGTCGGGATGCCAAATATCGAAGCATTCGCAATCCTCGCTCTACGGTGAAATTTAACGATTCTAACTTCCGAGATGGGATGTGGTTTAAATCAAAAGTAAAAGGGCTAAAATTCACCGCCTCTGAACCGGTTCCAGTATCTTGTAAATATGGTACTCAGCTAGTTCTACATTGTGGCAATTGGTTCGCAATTTTCCCGGAAAAATACGATTCAAAACCATCGGGTTCTAACTCTGTAATTGCCTTAGACCCCGGTATTCGGACATTTTTGACGGGTTATGACTCGGAGAAAGTAATTGAGATTGGTAGTGGAGATATCGGAAGAATCACCCGCCTATGTCAATATCTTGACGAGTTAATTGGGAAAATGACTAAAGTGTCTGCCCAACAAAGAAGAGCGATGAGAAAAGCGGCGTCAAGAATCAGAAACAAGATTCAAAGTCTTGTTGACGAGCTTCACAAAAAAGTGGCACATTTTCTGACCAAAAATTATCAAGTTATCTTCCTGCCAACATTTGAAACCTCTCAAATGGTCAAGCGTGCCAAGCGGAAGATCAATAAGAAGTCAGCACGTCAAATGTTGACATGGGCGCATTATCGCTTCAAGCAAATCATCAAGCATCAAGCTGATAAAAATGGCTCGATAGTGGTTGATGTATCAGAAGCCTATACGTCTAAGACTTGTGGAAATTGTGGTCATATCCATCGAAAACTTGGTGGTTCTAAAGTGTTCAAATGTCCTAATTGCCAAACGGTAATTAAACGAGATTTGAACGGCGCACGTAATATCTTGTTACGTGCTTTGTCGGATTCGACCTGTTCTGTCAGTAATGACGGGATTGCTATCGTTACATCTCCAGCATTGCAGAGCTATGTAGAGAAATGTTCAGCGTAAATGAATCAGTTCAGATACAAGCCCCCATCATAGCGGTACTCCGCTTGATGGCGGGTAGTTGACCATAATTAGCAGGAGTTGATACACAATCCCCACCCACTCGTCGCGATCGCGTCAGTGAACTGTGTCGCTCGGTGGGCTAATTGAATTAAAATTTGGCTTTAAGGCTGTTTAATTTTATGACTGCAAAAACAATGACCTCGATCGATCCTGTCCTGCGCTACCAGGTTGTGGGCTCCCGCCGCTTCAGCAATTTCTGGTGGGGGACGATTGTCACCATTGGAGGGACTGGTTTCCTGCTGTCGGGTCTTTCCAGCTACTGGCACGTGAACCTGCTGCCTTTTGCTGACCCGACTCAGCTTGTTTTCATCCCCCAAGGCATTGCGATGGGTTTCTACGGTGTCTGCGGCGTGCTGTTGGCGCTTTACCTGTGGCTGACTATTCTCTGGGATGTCGGAGGCGGTTACAACGAATTCGATCGACAAACTGGTAACATTCGGATTTTTCGCTGGGGATTTCCCGGCAAAAACCGCAAACTTGATTTTACTTGCAAGACATCGGACGTGCAATCTGTGCGGGTAGACATTAAAGAAGGTCTCAATCCCCGCCGCAGTATTTATCTTAAGCTCAAAGACCGCCGTCAGTTTCCCCTGACTAGAGTTGGACAGCCGATTGCTTTGTCTGAGGTTGAAAATCAAGCCGCGGAATTGGCTCGATTTTTGCAAGTTCCCCTAGAAGGACTATAGGGATTGTAGATTGTAGATTTTAGATTGGTAATGTCTCGTAGTAATGTCTCGTAGGGTGTGCAATACACACCTTACCTACCTGATAAGTGAAAAAGATTGATCGGCGAGTAAGCCCGTTACCAATTTTTTAATTTATCAATTAAAATTTCTAGTTGCCAAGTCCGTAATAGACTCAAAGTGAAAATACAAATGCAAATGCAAATCAAAATTCAGCGGTGGTTGTTCTCATTTTTAATAATTGGTGCGTTGTTTGTTGGGGGATGCGGTAGTTCCCCGGCTGCAAACTCGACTCCGACACCGAATCCGGCGTCGGGTGAAAGTATTTCTTTGTCTCCGTCTCCGTCTCCTGCTGTGGTAGCGGCGAGTTCGCAATTTAGCAATTTGCCACGCTTGGAAGGAAAAGCAACGGTGGTGATGACGGTTAAAGGTGCTCCAATTACGATCGAACTCGACGGCAAAAATGCTCCAATTACTGCGGGCAATTTTGTCGATTTGGTTCAGAAAGGAGTCTACGACGGGCTGGTATTTCACCGAGTCGTGCGGGAACCTCAGCCTTTTGTAGTTCAGGGCGGCGACCCCCAGGGTAAAGACCCTAAATTCCCTACAGCGCGACTGGGAACTGGCGGTTTTATTGACCCGAAAACTTCTGCAGAACGCAGGATTCCTCTGGAAATTAAAGCTAAAGGTGCTGCCAATCCGACTTACAGCCAAACGCTAGAAGAAGCTGGGGTTAAGGAGAAACCCGTGTTGATGCACAGTCGCGGGGCTGTTGCTATGGCTCGCTCGCAGAGTCCTGATTCGGCGTCTTCTCAGTTTTACTTTACTTTGACCGATGTGCCGTTTTTGGACGGTAGCTATGCAGTTTTTGGGTACGTGAAGCAAGGGATGGATGTGGTTGATAAGATTCAAGCTGGCGATCGCATTGATAAGGTTACTGTTACTCAGGGCTTGGAAAATTTTAAGGCTGTTAGCTGAAGGTAGTCATTAGTCATTAGTCAGCAGTCATTAGTCAATGGATGTTGTTGTTACTGGAATTGGTCTTGTTTCTGGTTTAGGAACTCTGGAAACTGGCTGGAAAAGACTGCTGTCAGGAGAATCGGGAATCGATCGGCATCAACCTTTTTTAGAACTTGAACGGCGACCTTTGGCTTTAATTGGCAAAAAACCTGCCGATTTAATAACTTTAATTCGGCAGGTTTTAGCAGATGCTTTGCAAGATGCTAATTTGACTTTGCCTTTGCCTGATTGCGGAATTGCGATCGGTTCTAGCCGCGGCTTCCAGGCAAGTTTGGAACTGTTGGCAAGAAGCGAAGGAAGTTCGGCAACGAGCACTGTACAAGATGTAACGGATATCAGGAAGAAGGAAGAGGGAAGAAGCAAAAAGGAAGAGAAAAGAGAATTCTCAATTCCCAATGCCCAATGCCCAATGCCCAATGCCCAATTCCCACTTCCCAATTCCCACTTCCCAATTCCCAATTCCCAATTTGTGAATTTTTTGCCTCACATGGGGGCGATCGCAGCGGCGAGGGCAATTGGCTCCACGGGGCCGGTACTAGCGCCGATGGCTGCTTGTGCAACGGGTATTTGGTCGATCGCCCGTGCTGTTGATTTAATCCGCACTGGTGAGTGTCAGCGGGTGATCGCAGGTGCTGTGGAAGCGCCTATCACACCGCTGACTGTGGCTGGATTTAACCGGATGGGTGCTTTGGCAAACACTGGGTGCTATCCCTTTGATGAAAATCGGGAAGGCTTTGTACTCGGTGAAGGCGGGGCTTTATTGGTATTAGAATCTGCCCAGTTGGCAAGGCGTCGTGGTGCTAAAATATACGGTCGAATATCCGGTTTTGGCTTGACAAATGATGCTTGCCATGCTAATGCGCCGGAGCTGGGGGGGGAAAGTGCGATCGCGGCGGTAAATCAATGTTTGAAACGCAGTAATTTAGGGACGGTTGATATAGATTTTATTCATGCTCACGGTACTGCAACTGAGTTAAATGACCGACACGAAGCACTGTTAATTCAGAAATTGTTTCACCGGAAAGTTGCTGTTAGTTCGACTAAGGGGGCTACGGGTCATACTTTGGGAGCTTCGGGAGCTTTGGGCGTGGCTTTTTGTTTGATGAGTATTAAATATCAGATGTTGCCACCTTGCGCGGGAATGAAAAAACCGGGGTTTGAATTAGATTTTGTTCGCTGTGCCCGATCGGCTATTGTGAGAAACGCGGTTTGTTTGAGTTTTGGCTTTGGCGGGCAGAATGCTGCGATCGTTTTATCTGGCGATCGTTAATTTTTGGCAATTTTGTCGAGCGGCATTTAAATTGCACCATCTCTCTACAGTTAAAATCTTGTAGGGTGGGTCGCAGAGCCCGATCGCACATCCAATTTTTATCTGAAAAATAATACCATATTTATCTATTTTAGTCAATTAACTGAGAATTTTGGTGAGATTGCTGGTACTGCTGTCCTAGTCTGGCTCTGCATCCCGACGCTGATCCTTCCAAGCCAAGGATGCCAGAACATAGAGTCCGATTAAAGCCGTAGGGTATTTTATCAACGCATCAATGCTGATCGGCGAAGATAGAAGAAAGAAACTGTTTAAATCAATCCTCGGGTATTTTCACATGGATCTGGCCTCTCATCGATTTATGTCTTTTTTTGAAGCAGAGCAAGCTGCTCACCTGTGCCAAATAGCTGTAGTGGAGAGTTTTGCTGAGGAAACACTAGTTTTTGAACAAGGAGAAACAGCCGATTTTTTGTATCTAGTTTTAGAAGGTAAAGTCGAGTTTAGCAAGCGGATTGAAAACAATAAATATCAAACTGTTGCTGTCGCGGGGCCCGACGATTATTTTGGCGAACTCGGAGTTTTAGACGGAGAGCCTCGCAGCGCTAGAGCTGTGGCAGTTGCAGGCTCGACTTTGGCAAAAATAGCCCGTGAAGAACTCATAACAACTCTCAAGTTTGCTAAAGGCAGTTCGGTACTGCAAATGTTTAGTTTCATTACTAAAAATTTACGGGATACCACGGATCAATATGTTAGCCAGTTCGTCCACAAACAAAAAATGGTATTGGTAGGAGAAATGGTGAGTACAATTATTCACGATTTCAAAAATCCTTTTACGGGAATTAAGCTCTCCAGCGAAATGCTCAAAGAAATGCACCCGGATGAGGAAACTCAGGAGTGGTGCGAACTTATTCAATTGCAGGTTCAGCGAATGTTGGGGATGGCTGAAGAAGTATTAGAATTTTCGCGTGGCAACTCTGTATTAAATAAAAAACCCGTTAATCTAATCCAGACGTTGCAACAGTTTGAAAGGTTGAACAGAGTTTATTTTGAGGCGGCAAAAGTAGATTTGGTCTTACGGGTGACAGAAGTGATAGTGGAAGCAGACGAAAATAAAATTTTGCGTGTTTTGCAAAATTTAGTTGGGAATGCTGCTGAAGCTTTTGAGGGGCGCGGGGGGCGAGTAGAGATTATTGTGACACAAAGTGAGGAGTGGGCAGAAATTAGCATTTACGATAACGGCCCGGGCATCCCGGAGGCAATTAAGGAAAATTTATTTGAACCTTTTGTGACTTATGGCAAGCGGACTGGTACTGGGTTGGGAACGGCGATTGTTAAGTCAATCGTTGATGCTCACCAAGGGGAAATTACTTATGAGTCGCAGGAGGAAAAAGGGACAACTTTTTACATCCGCTTGCCGAGAATCATGACTTTAGCGGAGCAAGTTTAAGTAGGTAGGCAGATATATACTTAGGAGGTTTTCACGCTTGCCTCATAAACTTAGTTTATGAGTAGATTTTCTGTTACCAAACAATATTTTTCTAAGAAACCGGGTTTAAAAGCGTAAGTCCTAATACTGTGTAGCTAGTTGCAGAATCCAGTAGAATTGAATTAACGAAGCGCTAAAAATCTGATGCCAGTTACTATTCAAACCTTACCCACAGAAGTTATCAATTTAATTGCCGCAGGCGAAGTGATTGACTCGATCGCCGCTGCGGTACGAGAATTAGTTGAAAATTCTCTGGATGCTGGCGCAACTCGCATCGTTGTTTCTGTCTGGCCCGAACAGTGGCGGGTGCAAGTTGCAGATAATGGTACGGGAATGGATATGGAAAATTTGCAGCAGGCGGCTTCGCCTCACAGTACGAGCAAAATTACCACTGAAGCTGACCTTTACAAAATTGATACTTTGGGATTTCGTGGGGAAGCTTTGCACAGTTTAGCTCAGTTGGGCTGTTTGGAGGTTTTGAGCAGGCCAAATGATTTGGGATTGGGGGATTTTTCGGAAAATCGAGAATCGGCACAAACCCGCGCCAAATCATCCTTTAAGAAGGGGGGAGTTGAAAATGAGCGATCGGGCTGGCGGGTGGTTTACAACAACGCAGGCGTTGCTGTGGAGGTTGAAACAGCGGCGATCGCTCCGGGTACGGTCGTGACTGTTGATAATTTGTTTGGCAATTGGCCTGTGCGCCGCAGTTTTTTGTCGCCGGCACAACAAATGCGATCGATCCAATTAACCATTCAGCAAATTGCTATTTGTCACCCGCACGTTAATTGGCAGTTACGTCAAGGAAATACCCCTTGTTTGCACGTAACTCCTGGTAGCACAGCCGAACACATTTTACCTCAATTTGTGCGCGGCGTGCGTGCGAGTGATTTGCAGTATTTAAAGTTAGATTTGCCTGGGAGTCCTGAAAATCAGAAAGCCACAAATTTTTCACTAGAAACTCAACTTGTTGGAGCTACAGTTAAGCCTAATTACCAATTACCAGTTGCCAGTTCCGAATTCCCAATTCCTAATTCCCAGTGTTTGGAGGTAGTAATTGGTTTGCCCGATCGCTGCCACCGCAGGCGGCCGGATTGGGTGAAGGTGGGGGTGAATCGGCGAGTTGTGCGATCGCCCGAATTAGAGCAAACTATTCTCAGCGCCTTTGCCCGCACTTGTCCGCGCGATCGCTATCCCGTGTGTTTTGTTCACCTGCAAATCTCTCCCTCAGAAATCGACTGGAACCGCCACCCGGCTAAAGCAGAAATTTATCTGCATGATCCGAGTTTTTGGCAATCACAAGTTAGCGCTGCAATCGATCGCGCTTTGCACCTGAATGATGAAGTTTTGCCTGCTGCCCCAATTCCCGAGCGAGTGGGACAATTGCTGAAGGCATCGGAACAAAAAAGTGCTTACAGTGTCGGGATTTCGGCTAGGCAGAATGACAACGGCGGCGAACAGGAAAAAGCTAATAAAATAGGATTGATGGAATTGAGGGCGATCGCTCAAGTTCACAATACTTACATTGTTGCCGAACATTCCAGCGGAATGTGGTTGATAGAACAGCACATCGCTCATGAGCGCGTTTTATACGAGCAATTGTGCGCGGCTTGGCAGCTAAAATATCTGGAAAAACCAGTAATTCTTAGTCAATTATCGGCGCTGCAAATAGAGAATTTATCTCGCTTGGGCTTGGAAGTAGAAACATTTGGGGAACAGCTATGGGCTGCCCGCGAAGTTCCTGAATTGTTAGCAGATCGAGATGACTGTGCGGATGCGCTTTTTGAACTCAGTAAAGTTGCTGATTTGCAAGCAGCTCAAGTTGCTACTGCTTGCCGCAGCGCTATGCGAAACGGTACTCCTTTGAGTCTTTCGCAAATGCAGAATTTGTTAGATGAATGGCAGCAAACTCGCAATCCGCGCACTTGTCCTCACGGCCGCCCTATCTATTTTGCTTTGGAAGAATCGACTCTAGCTCGGATTTTTCGCCGCAGTTGGGTGATTGGTAAAAGTCACGGGATTTGAAAGTTGATTTGACATCCGAGGGCGTTCACCTCAATCTGGCTCGATTTAAAAAAAATCGTGAAGCTTTATTAAAAATAGTGGCTGATATATAGCATTTATCGAAAAGATGAGGTATGATATAACTGACTTGAAAGGAGTGAAAAATATAAGACCCCAAAATG
>NZ_JAUBQW010000194.1:0-8392 GCF_036701485.1 Microcoleus sp. Pol11C3
TTTTTTTCTAATTAACTATTTTTATCGATTTTATCATGATCTTGCCTCTGTCTCACATTTATTTGAAATGACTATATCAATTCCGATAGCATCCGAATAGTAAAATCCAGTCAACAGTCAACAATCTAATTCATCGGCGTTAATCTGTGTTTATCAGCCATCATCTGCGGTTAAAAAAAGAGAATTTGGTAACCGCAGATGACAATGGATAGACGCTGATTCACGAAGATGAATAGAAGAGAGATATCAATATTTCTTCTTCCTACTTCTTCCTTCGCGTTCTTCGCGTCTTCGCGGTTCAATCATACCAATTCTTCCTGCAGCAAAGGAGCAAATGCACTAATTTTCTGCAATTACCGATCGCTCTTTAATCCAATCGAGTAAAATAGGATTAACCAATTCCGGCGCTTCATCTTGCGGGCAGTGTCCCACTCCCTCCAAAGGAATAAACTTTTCAACAGCCGGAAACTTTGCCAATTCTCGCCCCAATGCGATCGGCTCCCAAGGGTCGTCCGTACCCCACAAAATCAAAGCCGGACAGCTTAAACGCGGCAACAAATCCTCCGGTAGGGGGCCTTGAGAATAACTGATAAATGCTACAAATACTTCCACTGCGCCGCTATCTTTGGCAGGTTCCAGCAGCATATTTACCAGTTCGTCGGTGACAGCTTCGGGACGGCGATATGCTTGCAAAAGCACTTTTTTTACTGTTTTTGGCGTTGCTAATTGTTTAAAAAATAATTTACTTATCCACTTGACATTTAAAATTTTTTGTGCAATCGGCGCTCCGAAACTGCGATACCAAGGCATTTCGGCGCGTTTGCGATCGTGCAGCAAGCGCAGGGAACAATTGAGTAAAATTACGCCAGAAGCAATGTCGGGAAAATCAACAGCCGCTTGCATAATTGCCACGCAGCCGATCGAATTTCCCACCAAAAAAGCCGGCCCGCCCGCAACTTCCCGACAAAAATCAGCAATTAGCTGTCCCCAAGTTTCAAAAGTATAGTCAATCTCAAGTTTAGGCGCGGGTTTAGCAGAAGCGCCAAAACCGATGAGGTCGATCGCATAACAGCGGCAATCAGCAGCCAGCGCCGGCAAATTTTTGCGCCAGTGGCCCCAAGAGGCACCAAAACCGTGGACAAACACCACCGCAGGCCCCTGCGTTCCCGCAGTTTGGTAGCAAATCGGAAAGCCTTTCCACAGCCAAGTTTGGGGCGAAACAACAGTTGACCAAGCGGGACTAGAAGATGCCATAGAAATAAAAAAGTAAAAATTTAAGAGTGAGAAGGACTTCCGTCATTACTACAAACCGTATCGCAATTCGAGGCAACCACTAGGACATAAATCCCAAACCTTCCTTCCCTCCTCCCTCTGCGCCCTCTGCGCCCTCTGCGGTTAATACCTCTTCCCTCTTCCTTCTTCCTTCTGACTGATGACTGATGACTTTGCAGTTAGAGCTCATATTATGTCAGGATTAAAGATGCTGACTTCTTTGCCTTATTGAAATTTCCCCTATGCCAACGATCGTTTCCACTGCTGTCGTACCGTTTCTCGGTTCCGAAATTGTACCGGACTACGACACCGCCAAAGTAGTTATCTTACCAATTCCCTACGAGGCAACCACTACCTACCGCCGGGGGTGCGAAAACGGGCCGGCCAAACTTCTTGAAGCTTCTCACCAACTCGAATGCTACGACGAAGAATTGGATTCCGAAGTTTGCTACGATGTCGGAATTTATACACAAGAGCCGATCGCCGATACTCGCAACAGTCAACGGGTTTCATCCTCAGAAATGCTGCGAGTCACCCAAGCCACAGTCCACCAGCTAGTTACCGAAAATAAATTTGTCATCTCCCTCGGAGGCGAACACAGCATCACAGCCGGCGTGGTCGAAGGTTATCGCCAAGCATACCCAAACGAACCTTTCACAGTCGTGCAAATCGATGCCCACGGCGACTTGCGCCACGAATACGAAGGCTCGATCCACAACCACGCCTGCGTGATGCGACGTGTTGTAGATATGGGCTTACCGACACTGCAAATCGGGATTCGCGCTATCTGCAAGGAAGAAGCAGACTTGATTAAAGCAAAACAGCTAAACGTGATTCGAGCTCGGGAAATCGCTACTCAACCGGATTGGGCCGATCGCGCAATTTCCAGCATCACAACTAAGCGAGTATTTTTGACGATCGACTTAGACGGCATCGATCCAACATTAATGCCAGGGGTGGGAACACCCGAACCGGGCGGGTTAAATTGGTATTCCCTCACCGGATTTTTGCGTCGCATCTTCGAGTCCTACGAAGTAATCGGCTGTGACATTATGGAATTAGCACCTATTGTAGATTCTGTAGTCTCAGAATTTACCGCTGCCAAATTAGCATACAAACTTATTGGATATCAAGCTCTGGCTCAAGGTTGGCTAAAGCCAGACTAGGAATAAATCGCGAAGTACGAATCACAATAGGCTGTTGGCAAGGCTAGAATTAAGCTAAAGCAAAACAACAGCCAATTTTATTCGTGCTGACAGTTTCATCTTTCATGCTGGCAAATACTGCTCTTCACCTCCTGAAAACATGAGTTTACTAATCGATACAACGGGTACTCCCATTAACGGCTACGCTCCCGATTTTGAATTGCCGGGAGTTGACGAAGAAGTTCACCATTTAGCTCGATATTTAGAAAAATTTCGGGCGATCGCGGTGATATTTATGTGCAATCATTGCCCTTACGTGCAGTTGTATCTCAATCGTATGAAAGAACTTCAAGCAGATTTTCAAGATCGAAATGTTACTTTAATCGGGATTAATGCTAATGATGCAAACCAGTATCCCGACGACAGTTTTGAGAATATGAAAATTTTTGCAGCCAACAATCAACTCAACTTTCCCTACATCCGAGATGTTGCTCAAGATGTGGCTGAAAGTTTTGGGGCTTCTAAAACGCCGGAGGTTTTTTTGTTAGACCAAGACGGCAAACTGCGCTATAAAGGTTTAATTGACGACAACGCCGACGATCCGGCGGCGGTGCAGGTTTCTTATTTGCGGAGTGCGATCGACCAATTGCTCAACAGCGAACCCGTGGAGCCCACTATTACAGAATCAATAGGTTGTTCTCTCAAATGGCGAGCATAGGGAGAGCACATGAAATCCGTAGGGACACGGCACTACTGTGTCCCTACCGCAGCTAAACTTTTAAGAAGCAGTATTATTTAACCAACCGCTTTCGACGCGAAGATCGCGAAGGCAGAAAAATAAGAAGATAGGTAGTTTTGGAGCGGTTTTAATATAATTCAAAATCAAAAATTATAAACTATTCCCGATGAACCTAAAAAGAAAACGCATTCTCAACTCGATCGTCGCAGTCGTCGCGATACTGGTACTGCTGATTAGTTGGAACTTATTTCAGAGTGTTTCCCCAGCCACAGCGCAACAGCGCACTTCTTTAACTGTATCGGCTGCTATCAGTCTATCGCAAGCATTAGGAGAAATCAAGACTGTTTATGGTGGCAGCAATCCCAATGTTACTATTACTTATAATTTTGGTGCTTCCGGTGCTCTAGAGCAGCAAATTCAGCAAGGAGCGCCGGTAGATGTATTCTTGAGCGCCGCTACTAAACAAATGGATGCTTTGCAGCAAGCTAATCTGCTCCTTAACGAGACGCGCCGCAATTTGCTGACAAATCGCCTGGTTTTGATTACTCCCAAAAACGGTGTTGCTTTGAGCGATTTTAAACAGTTGACGGATGCAAAAATCAAGAAAATTGCGATCGGCGAACCGAAAAGCGTACCTGTCGGACAATACGCTCAGGAAATGCTAACTAAGCTGGGAGTGTGGCAGCAACTACAGCCAAAATTAGTGCTAGGAAATAACGTCCGCCAAGTGCTGACATTTGTCGAAAGCGGTAACGTTGATGCCGGTATAGTTTACACGACTGATGCCAAAGCATCCGACAAAGTAACTGTGCGCCTAACGGCGGCAGAAAATTTGCACTCGCCCATTGTTTATCCGCTGGCAGTTATCAAAAACAGCCGCAATCCCGCTGCGGCTAAAGCGTTTGTTGAGTTCTTGGCGGGCGAGCGAGCTAAAATAGTATTTCAGAAATACGGATTTGGCATAGTTCGATAAGTAACTAATTATGGATTTTTTACCGCTGATGATAGTAGATAAGCGTTGATTAACGCGGATGTATTTATAGATGGAATTTGATATTTCTCCGCTCTGGATATCTCTAAAATCCTCCGCTATTGCGACATTTATCACCTTTTTCCTGGGAATAGCGGCCGCCCGGTGGATGCTTTCAACTCGCATCAAAGGTAAAGCTTTGATTGAAGGCATTTTCATTTCTCCCTTAGTTTTGCCACCGACTGTAGTGGGATTTTTGCTGCTGCTGCTGTTTGGGAGAAATGGGGCGATCGGTCAATTTTTGCTAAAATTCGATTTAACTATAATTTTTACTTGGCAAGCCGCCGTAATTACAGCAACTGTCGTATCATTTCCCCTGATGTACAAAACTGCTTTGGCAGCTTTTGAGCAAATTGATGCCAATCTTCTCAATGCAGCCCGCACTCTGGGAGCATCGGAGTGGGAGGTTTTTTGGCGGATTATGTTGCCGCTAGCTTGGCCGGGAATTTTAGCAGGAACTATTCTCGCATTTGCCCGCGCTTTGGGTGAATTCGGCGCGACGCTGATGTTAGCGGGGAATATTCCCGGACAAACTCAAACTATCCCGATGGCAATTTATTTTGCTGTGGAAGCTGGGGATATGAGGCAAGCTGCTATTTGGGTTTTGATTATTCTGAGTATTTCATTGACGATGCTCACTGCTGTTAATTTTTGGACTGATTTACAAAAGAGATCGCCCACACCGAATTCGAGCCAAAGACTGCAATCAAAGCTTCATAAAGTCGCATCTAGTTTTACCACAAATTTTCAAAAAAACACACCGAAAAGCGGACTTTGTTTAAGCATTTTTAAACCTCTCTCCAGCTTTGCTTTGGATGTCGGTTTCGATATCGGCCCGGAAGTGCTGGGAATTTTGGGCGCGTCGGGTTCTGGTAAGAGCATGACTCTGCGCTGCATCGCCGGTTTGGAAACTCCCAGGAGCGGTAAAATTGTAGTCAACGGCAAGGTTTTATTTGACTCAGCACAGGGTATTAATGTACCTTCTAAAGACCGCCGCATCGGTTTTTTGTTTCAAAACTATGCTTTATTTCCTCACCTGAGTGTTGCTCAAAATATTGCGTTTGGCTTGCAGCATTTATCTGAAAGCGAGAAAAAATTTCGGGTAAAAGAACAGCTAATTTCGGTGCAAATGTCAGGACTGGAAAACCGCTACCCGCACGAACTTTCGGGAGGCCAACAGCAGCGGGTGGCTTTGGCAAGGGCGATCGCCCCTTCTCCTGAATTGCTGCTGTTAGACGAACCGTTTTCTGCTTTGGATACTCACTTGCGGAGTCAACTGGAACGCGAGTTAATGCAGACTCTGGCTAATTATCGGGGCATTACTTTGTTTGTCAGCCACAATTTAGAGGAAGTTTACCGGGTGTGCAAAAATCTGTTGGTGTTGGCCGAGGGAAGGCCGATCGCCTTTGATACCAAAGAGAACATTTTCGATCGCCCCCGCAACTTCACCGTCGCCCAGTTGACGGGCTGTAAGAACTTCTCTGCCGCTAAACCGATCACAGAAACTCTCGTCGAGGCGATCGACTGGGGCTGTACTCTGATTGTAGTCGAACCAATTCCCAAATCTCTAGTTTCTGTGGGAATTCGGGCTCATCAACTGATTTTTGTTAGCGGCTGCGATCGCCAAAATACTTTTGCTTGTTGGATCGCCTCGACTGTGGAAACTCCGCACCGGGTGACATTATATCTCAAATTGCACTCGCCTCCCAATGATTCCCAAGATTATCACTTGCAAGCCGAAGTTTTTAAGGAAAAGTGGAGGGTTATTAATGACAATCCTTTTCCCTGGTATGTTCATTTCGAGCCAATTAGGTTAATATTAATGGAAGCCTGAGTTAACTAGCAATATACCGTTAACCGTCAACACTCAACAGTTAATTTCATCTAAATCAAACATTAAACCATGACTGACAAAGTTCAAAAAACCGAAGCCGAATGGCAACAGCAACTGACGCCTGAACAGTTCAAAGTCGCCCGAAAAAAGGGAACGGAAAGAGCTTTTAGCGGTGAGTATCACGACAACAAAAAGCCCGGAATTTATAATTGCGTTTGCTGCGGTACGGAGCTATTTAAATCAGAAACAAAGTACGATTCCGGTACCGGTTGGCCAAGTTTCTACGCTCCAGTTAGCGAAGAAAATGTCAAGTGCGAGTCAGATAACACCTTGTTCATGCGCCGAACCGAGGTACTCTGCGCTGTTTGCGACGCTCATCTCGGTCACGTATTCAACGATGGGCCCAAACCTACCGGTCAGCGTTACTGCATGAATTCTGCAGCTCTTAATTTCGTCCCCAAGGATTAATTCTTTTAGGGGCTAGCTAGAAGCCCAACCCCTACTCCCCACAAATAATCAATCGGCTGGTGGAACAGGCATCTTGCCTGTTCACCTAGCATTCACTGAGAAAAAATCAATCGGCTGGTGGAACAGGCATCTTGCCTGTTCACCTAGCAGCCCACGCAACCAACAAATTCTCTGGCAGCACAAACGGGATGCCTGTTCTGGGTAATTGATGTTCAAAATGCACCCGTGCTGCTATCTTATGGTGGAGGCAAACAGAGTAAAAAAATAGTGGCGGCATGGGGATGGTTTATCAGCGAGTTTTGCTGAAGCTCAGCGGTGAAGCGCTGATGGGCAGCTTGGGCTACGGCATCGATCCGATAGTCGTTCAGTCGATCGCCCAAGAAGTGGCGAAAGTAGTGTCGCAAGGCATTCAAATTGCGATTGTTGTCGGTGGTGGCAACATTTTTCGCGGGGTGAAAGCTGCTTCGGCAGGGATGGATCGGGCAACGGCTGATTATGTGGGCATGATTGCTACGGTGATGAATGCTATCACTTTGCAGGATGCCCTGGAACAAGTAGGAGTGCCAACGAGGGTGCAATCGGCGATCGCCATGCAAGAAGTAGCTGAACCCTACATCCGGCGGCGGGCAATTCGCCACCTAGAAAAAAAACGAGTAGTGATTTTCGGTGCCGGTTCTGGCAACCCTTTTTTTACTACTGATACTACAGCCGCTTTGCGGGCGGCTGAAATTGATGCAGAGGTGATTTTTAAAGCTACTAAGGTAGATGGGGTGTACGATTCCGACCCCCACCTCAACCCGAACGCGCGCAGGTATCAAACCCTCACCTATGCCCACGTCTTAAATCAAGATTTGCGGGTGATGGACAGTACCGCGATCGCCCTTTGCAAAGAAAATAATATTCCTATTATGGTATTTGACCTCTCGGTGTCGGGCAACATCTACCGAGCTGTAATGGGAGAATCTATTGGAACTCTTGTCGGAGGTTTTTGTGAAGTTAGCTGAAGCAGAAGATCATATGCAAAAGGCAGTTGAGGCTACTCAACGGTCTTTTAATACTATTCGGACGGGACGGGCCAACGCCTCCCTCCTCGATCGAGTCATGGTAGATTATTACGGAGCTCCAACTCCGATCAAATCCCTTGCCAACATCGGCACGCCGGATGCGACTACGATCAACATTCAACCGTTCGATCGCACAGCGCTCAACTCGATCGAAAAAGCAATTTCCCTGTCCGATGTAGGACTCGTGCCCAACAACGACGGTTCAGTTATTCGCTTGAACATTCCGCCGCTGACGAGCGACAGACGCCAAGAATTTGTCAAAATGGCCGCGAAGTTTGCTGAAGAAGGTAAAGTTGCAATTCGCAATATCCGTCGCGATGCCGTTGACTCGATTCGCAAGCAGGAAAAAAGCAGCGATATCTCTAAAGATGAATCCCGCGACTTGCAAGATAAAATTCAAAAGCTGACGGACAAGTACGTTGCCAAAATAGAAGAAGTTCTGGCAGCGAAAGAGAAAGATATCACGACAGTTTAGGGAATGGGAAATTGGGCATGGGGAAAATGCAGGAATTTTAGCAGGAACAAGGAAAAGGAAATATTCTTAAATCCCAATTCCTGATTCTCCATTCCTCATTCCCAATTCTCGATCGTTATATTGAAGAAGATCAGACCTACGGTTGAAACCGCGCCTATACAAACGAAAGAGTTTATAGTGCAATACGCACCAGTTGACTTGATACTTCTTGTAAATCTTTGATAGAGTCGGCAAACCGCAAATAAAAGGCAGATGCAATCCAGATAAAAAGCATCAAATTGCTATTTCACTTAGCGGGTGACAAGGCACCTCTAGTCTAAACAGGACAAAGGTTTGAGAGAATGGTAAGGTAAAAAAATAAGGAG
>NZ_JAUBQW010000195.1:0-8293 GCF_036701485.1 Microcoleus sp. Pol11C3
GAGTTTCAGCTTCTAGTCTTATGCACGAGTCTATCTTTTATTAGATAAAGTTATCACCATAAGTTCTGAAGAGCCGTCTAAAATTTTGGGTTCGACTCTCATGAGTGTCGGGGGTTGTACCCGTTTTTGGGCATGATTCAGGACTAAACAAATCAGCGACATCCCAGAGAATCGCGAGTTGAAATCCCAGTTTGGGAATTAATACCGCTGGCTTTTGTGCACAATTCTTTAACTTGTGCGCCATCCATAATTGCGTCGGTAAAGTCAGCCCCGGTGATATCAGCTCCCTCAAAAGTAGAACGCAGCAAAATTGTTTCCGTTAAAATTGCATCGCTTAAATCGGCCTTAGTAAATTTAACTTGATCTATCATTGCATTAGTTAAATTTGCTCCGTGCAAATTCGCCTCAGTCATCACCGAAGCGCTCATAATGGCTCCCCGCAAATCGGCATTAGAAAAATTAGTCAAGTCCATATTAGCGTTAGAAAACTCAGCGGTTCGCAGCATTTGACCCGAAAAATCGCGTCTTGTCAGTTCGGCGTTGCTAAAGGACAGCGGAGGAGCGTAATATTTAGATTGAGCCTGGGCTGGCTGCGGCAGGATGAAGATAGTTAGCGCCCAGAGGAATGCTGCTAGTTGCCGGAGTTTCATAAGTCTGATATTCTCGCAAGGTGGGTATTTCGTAGTGTATCCCGAACTTTGGTCGATCGACTAAACAGTTAAAATCTTAATTAATAGTGATGGAGATGGAAAAAAAGATATGCTAAGTTTTTTCTTAACTTGGATAGTAGCAGCGGTTTCGCTGATCATTACCGCTAACATTGTACCAGGTATTGCGGTGGTGAGCTTTCCGGCGGCGATGCTGGCTGCTGTTGTTATTGGATTGGTGAACGCGGTTGTCAGACCGATTCTTACATTGCTGACGCTGCCTTTGAGCATTCTTACTTTAGGTTTGTTTTTATTTGTGGTGAATGCAGTTTCGCTTTCCCTGGCTTCGTGGTTGGCGGGTGCGTTCAATATCGGCTTTGCGGTTAGCGGTTTTTGGCCGGCTTTGTTGGGTTCCATTGTGTTGTCATTTGTTTCTGGGTTGATTGGTCGATTTGTGAATGCCAATACTTTGTCTCAGTAATACATTATCCCAGATACTCGATCGGGCCAACTGCAACCGCTACTGTTACCGCAGAACCCGCCCTAACCCCTCCTTGTGAAAGGGGGGGATTTTTGGTGCGAAATATTTGTTTAGGGACTAAGAGGGGATGTGAACCAGAGATTAACGCAGATGAACGCCGATGATTGATGGATATCTGCGTATATTCGCGTTCATCTGCGGTTAAATTTTCTTCTCTAACTGCACAAAGTGCCGCAGCTTCTGCTACGCTGGCAGTCCCGACTTGTTTGACTACAATATTTGAAGGATTGGGGACTTCTACGGAACTTAAAATGTCAGCCGCAAAGGTTTGTAACGGCCAGTTTCGGGCTTGACAAAGTTCTAACAAGCCGACTTCACCTGCTTTAGTGTCGATTGTAGCAATACCTGCGATCGCACTTTCGGCTAAATGATAAGCACGGCACACTTGTTTAATCGCTGTTTCGATTAATTCTCTATCTGTTCCGCGTTCACAACCTATCCCTATCCACAACACTCTTGGATGCCACTGAACCTTTGGTAAAGCAGATTCCGGCGAAAATCTTCTCTGTGTAAAACTAATCCAAATTCGGGCTTTGATATTTGAGAGATTTTCCCCCTCCCAATACAAAGAATGTTTTTCTGGCAGACTGTTTTGCCACAAAGTAGAACCAACTTCTTGAATTACTTCGACAGTTTCCCCTTTAGCAAGAGCCGCCGCCACTGCTGTCCAGTCACCTTCGCCCCGCCTCCAGCCACTGGGAATGTCTAGCATATCTAAAGTAAATTCATCGCTCATTATTCAGTTATCTATTCTGTAGTTTCACTGCAACCGCAATCTTAAAAAAAAATTAACACTCTGTTTAGTGAAACTTTTGGTATAATTGTAGCGCAAACTACAACAAATCAAACATTTAAGATGGTAGAACTAAATCAGTTACTGTTAGAGTTTGAAAGCAACCTCAAATCGGAAGGAGTCACAAAAGAATGGAAAGAGCGCCGGGAAAGTTGGGTTAGCGATGTGGCAGCATCAGTTAACCTGACATATCTAGCAGAATTGCTAGTTGAATTGGAATCTAACTTGCAGAGAGAATCGGTTGATATTCAGTGGCAAGAGCGTCGGAACCGTTGGGTAGAAGAATGTCTGGGAGCATCAATTGTTCAAGAAGTATCCAGTTTATTGCTGGAAATAGAAACCAATACCAATTCGGAAGCTATGGCTGATAAATGGCCACACAATCACGATAATTGGGTACAGCAACTGCACAAGTTTAACGAGTAGTTTCGAGGAGTCAGAGCCTGTAGATATGCGTTTTCAGGCTCTAAAATTTCCTAATGACTAATCACTAATTCTTCATCTGTCAGCAAAACCCCATTCAGAAAAATATCTGCGAGTCCTTCAGCCATTTCCTGCATTTGCTGCCGAGAAGCATTCGGCTCCATAATCGTATTTTGACTGAAGGGCGCGCCTGCACATTCCCACAAATACCTGAGCGACAATTTTCGGATTCATCTTTGGATAAACTTGTTTTTCCATCGCGGTGTCCAAACAAGCCTGAGCCATCTCGCTCATTATAAAAAACCAACACTCTAAATCAATAAAATTTGTACAAAAATAGCACCAACTGCAAACAAGACAAAACTTGATATGGTAGAACTAAACCAATTACTGTTAGAGTTTCAAGCCCACCTAAATGGGGACGCAGTGACGGAAGAATGGAAAGAACGTCGCAACTGTTGGATGAGCGAGGTGTTTGCAGCACTTGACGAAAAGCAGCTAGCCAAATTGCTAGTTGAATTAGAATCAAATTTTCAGGTGGAAGCGGTACAAAGTCTCTGGAAAATGATCCGTGAAAGTTGGGTAGAAGAATGTCACATAGCATCGACGCTGGAAGAAGTATCAAGTCTATTGCTGGAACTTGAAAGCAATACAACTTGGGAAGTAGTGACGGATGACTGGCAGGAGAATCGGGAGAAGTGGGTGCAAAAGATGTACGAGTTTATAGAGTAATTGGGGATGGGGGATTGGTGACTGGTTATTGGTTATTGATTAGAACAACCAATAAATAACAACCAACAAATAATTAATAACTAATGACTAATTATTCATCTTTCTCTAAAACCCCATTCAGAAAAATATCTGCGAGTCCTTCAGCCATTTCCTGCATTTCCTGTGGAGAAGCATTCGGCTCCATAATCGTATTTTGACTGAAACCTGCGACTGCAAACATTCCCAAAAATACCTGAGCAACAATCTTCGGATTCATCTTCCGATAAACTCCTTTTTCCATCGCTGTTTCAAAAAAAGCCTCAGCAACATCGCTCATTTTTCCGATGACTTCCAACTGAATTCTGTCGCGCAAATCCGGGTGAAATTGCGCCTCCAAAAAACACACCCGCATCATGTCGCTATTCTCGCGGATATTCAGCATCCGTCGCCGCATCACCTGAGCCACTGCTTTGTAACTGCCCATCTCGCTTAATTCAGTCAGCAAATCCGTCAGCAACTCCACCCATCCTTCCGTCGCCACCTCAATCAAAATCGCTTTTTTATTATCAAAATGCCGAAATAGCGTACCCTCGGCCACCCCCGCCGCCGCTGCTAAATCGCGAGTTGTCGTGCCGTCGTATCCGCTGCGGGCAAACAACCGCTGAGCTGCTTGTAAAATCCGCTTCTTGGTTTCTGTTTCAGAAGGAGGAGACTGATTAAAAATTCGCATGGCTTTGCAATCGGTAATTTGCGACTTGGAACTACGGGTTCGGGACTGAATGGCTAAATAATGTTAAGTTTTAAGTTGTGCGCGGCTTTAATCCCAAACTTAAAACTCCTCGCCGGGCCCCAGACCTTTTTTGAGATTTGCTGTATCAGCCTAACATCTGTGGCACAACAGATCGCTTATGCTTCCAAAAATCTTTATCCTGAGAAAAGAATCCCTGGCCACCGAGTACAAACATTTTTTTGTTTGATACTCCAAAATCTAAAATCTAAAATCTAAAATCGAATGACCCCGCAGTTCCAAAAACCCCGTGAAGCGAAGCTATCCCGTAGGGAATCGCCCCGCCAAACTCGATTCATCGCCTCCCTGCTGGCCGCTGTACTGCTGTGGTGGGGAGTTTCTCCCGAAATAGCCCTCGCCCGCCCCAACCCCGCTAGCGACTCCCAAGCAGTCTCTGTTCAACCGTCGCTCGATCGAGTAATCAGCCAAGTCACCGAATTTAAGCTCGACAACGGCATGACATTCATCGTGCTCGAAAGGCCCAGAGCGCCCGTAGCATCGTTTCTGATTCACGCCGATGTCGGCGGCGCAAACGAACCCGACGGCAAAACAGGTGTCGCTCACTATCTCGAACATTTAGCCTTTAAAGGCACGCCAAAAATCGGCACTACCGACTACAAAGCCGAAAAGCCGCTGCTAGAAAAACAAGACGAACTCTTCGAGCAAATGCAAGCAGCGAAGGCGAGCGGCAAAATTGAAGAAGTCGCCAAATTCCAAGCAGAATTTGACAAAGTTGAAGCCGAAGCTTCGCAATTTGTCAAGCGTAACGAACTCGGCAAAATAGTCGAACAAGCAGGCGGAGTCGGACTAAATGCCCAGACTTCTACCGACGCCACAATGTATTTTTACAGCCTGCCAGCTAATAAGTTAGAACTGTGGATGTCACTGGAATCCGAGCGATTTCTAGAACCAGTATTTAGGGAATTTTACAAAGAAAAACAGGTAATTTTAGAAGAACGGAGGCTGCGAACCGAGAATTCTGCGATCGGACAAATGGTTGAAGTTTTTGCCGATAAAGCTTTCTCTGTTCATCCCTACCGCCGCCCCGTAATTGGCTACACGGAAGACATTAAAAACCTCAGCCGCAGCGACGTGCAGAAGTTTTTTGATACTCACTACGTCCCCAGCAAGCTGACTGTTGCGGTGGTAGGAGACGTGAAAGCTTCGGAGGTGAAGCGACTCGCTCAAATTTATTTCGGTCGTTACAAGGCGAAACCAGCGCCTCCAGAATTGCAGATTGTCGAACCTCCCCAAACGCAAACTAAGGAAGTGACGCTGAAATTAAACACTCAACCTTGGTATTTGGAAGGATACCACCGGCCGGCGATGAATCATCCCGACAATGCGATTTATGAACTCATTGGTTCTTTGCTCAGCGATGGCCGCACTTCTCGGCTTTACAAATCTTTGGTAGAACAACAGCAATTGGCGCTGGCGGCTCAAGGTTTCAGCGGTTATCCGGGGGACAAGTATCCGAATTTGATGTTATTTTACGCTCAAACTGCTCCGGGCCGCACGGTTGATGAAGTAGCCTCCGCTTTGAGCAAGGAAATCGAGCGCCTGAAAACAGAGCCGGTTTCTGCTTTGGAATTGGAGCGGGTGAAAACTCAGGCGAGAGCCGAGTTGTTGCGATCGCTCAATTCTAATATGGGCATGGCATTTTCGCTGCTGGATTATCAAGTGAAAACTGGTTCGTGGCGAAATTTGTTCAAGGAATTGGAGGCGATCGCGGCTGTTACTCCCGCTGACATTCAGCGTGTCGCTCAGGCAACTTTCCGCCCGGAAAATCGCACGATTGGTAAGCTTTTGCCACTGTAAGAAGAAGGAAGAAGGAAGAAGGAATACTCATTTCTCGACTCTGCCCATTCCTGACAACTTAAGACTAAAACCCATAATAAATGTCGCTTTTCGTCGAGTCTAGATTCCCCTAAATCCCCCTTAATAAGGGGGACTTTGAGAACACTCTTGTCCCCCCCCTTAATAAGGCTACGGTGTACACACAAGTCCGATATCTGTGAACACAAGTCCTAAAACCCTTATCTAGCATGAATCTCATAAAGCCAGTTCATTCTCACTAATTTTAGGCTATTGAGAAGGAAAAACGAGAAATCAAGGTTCTAGGAAACAGGATTTGTACAATATTGGTCAGCACTAGACTTGTGTGTACACCGTAGCCTTAATAAGGGGGGTTAGGGTGGATATCGCAGTTCGCGACAAACAAGAGAGACGGTTGGTTTAACGTTAAGTTATCACGCCTTGGGTAGAGCCTGGGAACGCAGAGTCAGAGGCTATGCCTCGCTGTAGAATTGTCACAATAAAAAACTTAGGAGAAAGAATGAAAAGGACTAAATTGAGACTGAAAAAAGTAAAGTTATTTGTGCTATCGCTTTGCTTTTTTACTGTTTCACTTGGCACGTTTAATTTGTTACCTTCCTTTGCGGTGGCACCCAAACACTACGACGAATTAACATTTCCCCCGCTGGCAGAAATTAAACTGCCTAAATACACTCGCTTCGAGCTGAAAAATGGCATCCGGGTGTATCTTATGGAAGACCGGGAACTCCCGTTAATCGGGGGAACGGCGCTATTTCGCACGGGCGAGCGCTTTGAACCTGCCGATAAAATCGGACTGGGAGGATTGACGGGAGAAGTGATGCGAACTGGCGGGACGAGCCGCCATACGGCTGATGAACTAAATCAGTTGCTAGAACAGCGAGCAGCTTCAGTAGAAACGGGGATTGATGTTAGTTCAGGCAGCGCTAATTTTAGTGCTTTAGCTGAAGATGTGGAACCCGTGTTTGACTTATTTGCGGAAGTGATTCGGGAGCCAATATTTGCTCAGGAAAAGTTGGATTTAGCGAAGAACCAAACTCAAGGTGCGATCGCCCGCCGCAATGACGATCCTGACGATATTACCGGCCGCGAGTTTCAAAAATTAATTTACGGCGATCGCAGTCCTTACGCGCGCACGGTAGAATACAAAACCCTCGCCAATATTTCCCGCGACGATTTGGTGAGTTTCTACCAGAAATATTTCCATGCCAAGAATATGATTTTGGGTATTTCGGGCGATTTTGATACAGCTAAAATGCGATCGCTCGTCGAGCAAAAATTCGGCAACTGGCAACGGAGCCAAAGTGCAGAAGTGCCTGCGCTACCAACAGTATCACCAGCAAAGGGCGGCGGCATATTTTTGGTAAATCAGCCGCAATTAAGTCAAAGTTACGTGCAAATGGGACATTTGGGCGGAATGCTCAGCAGTCCAGATTACGGTGCTTTGGATGTAATGAACGGGGTTTTGAACGGTTTCGGTGGTCGTTTGTTCAATAACGTGCGATCGCGCCAAGGTTTAGCTTATTCAGTATACGCCGCTTGGAGTCCGAGATATGACTATCCGGGGGTGTTTGTCGCTGGAGGCCAAACGCGATCGGACGCCACAGTACCGTTCATCCAGGCAATTCGGGCAGAGATCGATCGTATCCGCACCGAACCAATTACCCCGGCAGAATTAGCTTTTGCTAAAGATTCCACCCTAAATTCTTTCATCTTCAAATTTGAAAATCCCAGTCAAACTTTGTCGCGATTAATGCGCTACGAATACTACGGTTATCCCGAAGATTTCATTTTTCGCTACCGCCGCAGCATCGAAGCAGCAACAATTGCCGACGTGCAGCGGGTAGCCCAAACTTACTTGAAACCGGAGAATTTGGTAACATTAGTAGTGGGAAATACGGCGGCAATTCAACCGCCGTTATCGAGTTTGGGAACTTCGGTCAAAGTGCAATCTGTTGATATCACAATTCCCTCGGCGACTTGAGCATGATTAGTTTGACGCACCACCCTCTTATGTGGTGCGTCACTATGAGATTGTCACTCTAATTTGTTAATTTGTGATGGCGACACACCCTACGGCTAAGCTGTTCTGCATTTAAATTGTCTGTTAAAAAACAATCAAACTCTTGTGCGGTGGGCGTCCCGCCTGCCTCGAATATGCAATTTAAATGCGCGACAGCTTATCTTGCTGAAGAACTCGATTACTAAAGCTCTGGAATCCCAAAACTACCTAACTGACTAGAGTTTGTCACATCAACCCATACTTGAAATTGAATTATTGAAGGTTTGACTGTAATTTCTTTCGGCATACCAAAACCTTTATTTGGCTGGATTACCTCACATGGAGCGAAACTGACTGCTTCGTTAACCTTAATGATCGTTCCTAAAAAATCGCCTTCTGGAGTGTTATAAAATTCAAGGGATCGCCCCTCAACAGGAGGATAAGGCAGAAGCGTAGAAAATGAACCGAAACCACACTCTTTATTTAGGGCTTGCTGAATAATCGATCGCAAACTATGAATAGGAGCGACCGATATATTCAAACTCAACTAAAGATA
>NZ_JAUBQW010000196.1:0-8156 GCF_036701485.1 Microcoleus sp. Pol11C3
CTCCTTATTTTTTTACCTTACCATTCTCTCAAACCTTTGTCCTGTTTAGACTAGAGGTGCCTTGTCACCCGCTAAGAAATTTTCAGTAAATACCGATCTACACAGTCACCAAACCCAAAAGTTAAAATATACGCAAGAAAAAATAGCACCTCCTAGCTATTTTTTTCCCAGCAAAATATCAGGGAGTGCATCTACGTGTCAATAAATAAAATGCTCAAAGGCAGAGCCACTACACCTGCCGCAGGTTTTACAATGATTGAGCTATTGATAATTATTTTAATCATAGGAATATTTAGTGCGATCGTCACCCCCTCTTGGCTGATGTTCATCAACAACCACCGTTTGAAGGTATCAGTCGATCGGGCTTATTGGGCAATGGAACTTGCCCACAGCAACGCCAAACGCGACAAAGTTTCATGGCAAGCCAGCTTCAAAGAAGTAGGAGAAAACGTACAAGTAGCAGTCCACCCAGCCGACATTACCCCAGCCCAAATACCAGCCAGTCAATGGAAAGAGTTAGAACCGCAAATTCAAATAGATAAAAATGAAACAACAGTGCTCATAGTAAATGACAGCAACCAGGAAAAAGAAAAAGGAACAATCAGGCGAGTCATGTTCAATTACCGAGGTTGCCCCGTATCACGAAGCGACCACGACTGCACCCTAACAAGTATCAGAGCAAAAGGAACCCTAACGCTATATCATCCCAACTTAAGAAACAGCCAACGCTGCATCATCATCTCCACCCTCCTAGGACATAAGCGCACCTCCAACAGACAATCAACACGCAACGAAAACAAAAGATATTGTTACTAACAGGGCGATGGCGTGCCGCCCCGCAAGCTACGATTATTTTGGGTTAGTCCAAGGGCACTGCCGTGTCGTCAATAGCCCTGTTGTCAATGCTTATATTCGAGGTCAATTCCTGACGCCACATCTCAGATATAATCATCAACTACTTCTTACTCGGCGCAATCTTCTCAATAGAAATCAGCGCCTCCATCACCGACTCCACAATCGGCGCCGCCACCGTACCCCCCGAACCGTCCTTCGGCTCATCAATCACCGCCAAAACCACATACCGAGGCGCCTCCACAGGCATGATCCCCACAAAGCTAGTAATAATCGCCTTGTCAGAATAACCCCCACCAGCCTTAGCTTTTTGAGCCGTACCCGTTTTTCCAGCAATCCGATACCCAGGAATTTGTGCAGCTTTCCCCGTACCACCATCAACCACAGTTTCCATCATTTCTAACACCTGCTTAGTAGTTTCCGGCGAAAAAACTTGCTTCGGGACCGGCCTCGGAAGCTTCCAATAAGCTTCACCCTCCCTATCAAAAAGTCCCCGCACAACGTGAGGAGTCACCAACTTGCCGCCGTTAGCCAAAGCTCCATTAAGCTGCACCAACTGCATCGGAGTAATCGAAAAACCCTGCCCAAAAGCCGTAGTAGCAACTTCCACCGGAGAGTTAATAAATTGCTCTCGATTTTTAAGCTGACTGGTTACTTCAAAAGGCAAATCAGTTCCCGCACCTTGTCCGAGTCCGAGTTTTTCTAAAGCTTGATAGTAAAGAGAAGGTTTCATACTTCTCATTACGTGCACCATCCCCACATTGCTAGAATGTTTCAAAATCTCCGTAACAGTCGAAGGGCCACGCGCCCCTACGACTTTGTAATCGGAATTTTGGATAGTCCAGCCATCCATGTAAATCCGACCTTCGTCATTAAACACAGTATTAGGTTTCACTGCACCCGCTTCCATAGCGATCGCCACATTAATCGCTTTAAAAGTCGAACCAGGCTCATAAACATCAGTTACAGCCCAATTTTTATAGCGCGACAAATCAAAATTAAAATATTGATTCGGGTCATAAGAAGGTTCTGCTACAACGGACAGCAATTCCCCGTTACGGGCATCCATTACAATCACCGTGCCCCGCTTCGCATCGTGTTGCTTCATTTTTTCCTTGAGGGCAATTCGGGCAGCCCGCTGCAAGCGACTGTCGATCGTCAATTGCAATTTCAAGTCATCAAGCTGCACAAATCCCGCCGTCAGCCGATCGGGAACCCAATTCCCATTGCTCGACCTGCTAAACTGAATCGACGGCATCGATCGTTCCAACAAATTCTGCTGGCTGTATTCCACCCCGGCTTGTCCCTTCCGTTCCCCGTCCACATAACCGAGGATATCCGCCGCCAACTCCTGCTGCGGGTAAAAACGCTGCTGCTGCCGCAGCAACTCCAAGCCATCAACCAGACTATCTTTAATTTGCATCTGAGCGATGCGATCGGCAACCTCTTGAGGCAGAGAATCGGCAATTGTAATACCGCTTTCAGCAAGATTAAACCTGCGTATCAATTCAGTTTCCGACGTAGTGCCCGGACTCAGTTCGATCGCCAGCATCGGAGCCAACTTAGCAGCAATTTCCGCCTTCGAGTGCTTAAACAACTTCGGGTGAGCGTAGAGCGTGTACACCTCTCTGTCGATCGCCAAAACATTCCCCGCGCGGTCAACTATCGGGCGTCTCGGCACAAACGGCTTCGTTTTGAGAGTTTGCTGCTGCTCGGCCTGTTTACGCAGCGCCGGAGCCCGCGTCACCTGCAAATAAAACAAATTCACAGCCAGCCCCAGCCCCCCCAGCATCAAAACCGCCCACACGGCCCACAAACGGAACTTGCTGCGCTTTAAACGCTCCACCGGCCGCCCCCAAGATGCAGCCGTCTGTTGTGGCGATCGGCCGAAACTGCCCGAAGGTCTAGGTTTGTCTGGTTTTTCCCACCCAGTACGCGCGGCGAAGCTATCCCGTAGGGAATCGCCCGCCTGTTTTGGGCGTTTGAAATTCGGCGATCTGTAGCGGTCAAAACGAGGGTCGTAGCTCATGGCATTAAAAATTCAATAGCTGGTTAAACAATACTCCGGACAGTTTTTGAGACCGAGGCTGAAACCCTCATTCTACCGTTAGCATTTGACCTCACTGAGAAGGCTGAAACCCTCATTATGCCGTTAGTGATTGAAAACTGTCCGGACTATTGGTTAAAGCGTTTTATAATTTATAACTTAAATCTTAAAAGATAAAATTCACGACTTGGGAATGAGCAGTCCCTATCAGGGTTTGGCTCAGACCTACAGTTGCATTCTGTTTTTTGAAGGGGTGTTAATTATTTTTAATTTGTAACTTCCGGTTGGAAGCAGAAAATCGATCGCGACTTGCAAAAAAGTCAAAAAGGAAATTATATCCTCGGACACTCAGGCCCTCGGACACTCAGGCCCTCGGGCACTCTACGCTTTGACACAGGCTTAATAGCCAAGTGGTGTTTCCACACCGGCTCCCTTCTTGAGAGCGGGTTCAGAATTTGGTGCCGCCACGGGCGATCGAGTTTCAGGGGCCGGCTGCAAGAAAATCGTGTCCCCAGGATTCTGCGGAGCCAAACCGGTTTCGGGATTTTGGGCTTCTTTAGCAAGTTGGTGTTTCAAGACTTCACTAGAAGCACTCAATTGCTGTTCCCGGAGGCGCAGAGTTTCCAGTTTTTGATACTCCTGACTCCAGCGCTGCTCGCCGTAAACTGTCAAGCCGTAGAGACTCAGAGCACCGCCCAAAAGCATAAGTGCTGCCACTGAGGAGGCGCGCTGTGCCTGCAGGAGCGATCGCAACCACACTGGCTGCTGCTGGCGATCTGGCAGCACTTTGATCACCGATGCGGACGACCGAGCCTGAGCCTGTTCGTCTGCTGGCGAGTAGTTGGGCAATACCGGCCCTGTCTTCGCCCGCCTAGCTCGGGCAATAGAAGTAACTTTGCTTTTGGCAGGGCCAGCAGCGGGCTTGCGGGCCGATCGGGAGCGGGGAGAATCCGGGGATCTGATAGCAGCGGTCATAGAGTTCACCAATACGTAAAGTGGGGTAGCTTCAGCTTAATTGAGGTTAAAAGTTTTTTGTCTCGACGATCGCCAGTGGTAGCCATCTGGGTTCAATCGGTTATCCTTACCAAAGATACCTCACAAGCCAACCAACCCATCCTACCACTGGTCTCTTTGACTTCAGGATTTGCCCAAAAAAAAGAAATCTTTGCTGGTTAGCGATAATCTATGTGAAATTTATTAATAAATGCAGTATTGTAATCAACGAGCGAATCGTTGAGCTATTCGTGCCAGCATTGTTTCTCAAGTAAACTATTCCCTTCCTTGCGATGGGTTTTCAATGTTAAGGAGTTTTTATGAACAAGGGATTAATTCGTTTGACTTTGGTAGTGGGCTTGGCAGTAGCCCTCGGCGCCTGCGGAGGTGATGCCGGCAACGGTGGTGGCACTAACCCCACTCCGGGCGGCACTACTACCACTACTCCTCCTGCTTCTTCTCCACCAACGAAGGTAACTCCAAAAGCCACTCCAGGGGCTGGTGCAACTACTACC
This sequence comes from Microcoleus sp. Pol11C3, assembly GCF_036701485.1. Lineage (NCBI taxonomy): Bacteria > Bacillati > Cyanobacteriota > Cyanophyceae > Oscillatoriales > Microcoleaceae > Microcoleus > Microcoleus sp. Pol11C3. The sequence continues at coordinate 4,408 of NZ_JAUBQW010000196.1, forward strand.
CCTGCTCCTAAAAAGCCTTAACTAGGGCGATCCGAGAGTGTTTGCCCAACGAGCCTAGCCTCCAGGTGAAAAATCGTTCGCTCCTCGCATTTTTTCATCTCATAGGTCTAGGTCTCAAGTTGGGTGTTAGTAATTGTCTAATGCTTTTACTACTCAAGTTCACTACGTCCCCTTACAGCAGCAAAGTCCGGTGATTCGCTGCGTTACAAGAGCATTCCCTTTCAACTTGAAAATTTGACTCCCGGCCTGCACGTTTGGAAACTCAAGCCTGTGACAGGATGTTTGAGGACATTGCCAGTGCTGGTGCCTCAAATCGAAGGTAAACCGGAGGATCTCGCAGACTCGACGCAAATTTTGCACTCGATCGAGTCTCGCTTGCCTTCCCCGTCGCTGTTCCCACAGACGATTAAAAAGCAAGCTGAGGCTTGGATCATCGAAGACTGGCTCGATGAAAGTATCGGCATTGCTACTCGATTTGTTGACTAAGAGTTTCACGCCGGTGCGGGCAAGCAAATCGACCCATCTGTTTTGAACCCGTTTAGTGATTCATATTGGCGCCACGCCAGTTCGGTATTAACCCTGCCTCGGCAAAACTCGCTCCAGTTGCGTCTGAGTGCTGCTTTAAACCTATTGCACCGTAGCTTGTAGGATAGTGCTAGTTTGGTAGGCGATGCCTTGAGCATGGCAGATATTGCTTGCTGCTGTCGCCATGCTGAGTCCTTTAGCTTTGATTCCACAATACCGAGTTGAGCATCCTTGGCTGTTTGATGGCATTTCCCAAATTCACGGACTTTGTGGGGAAACCCAGCCTCCTGGATTTGAAAGTCTACCGATTGGGCGATCGTCCCTGCCTGAAAATTTCAACTAAATGATTAGCTGCTTCCCAACACTTACTCTCCTTGACCTTCCGGCAGCCGCAAATCGACAAGAGCCTAGAAAATATTCTTTATCACATATCTGATAAAAAGTCAAGGGTATTTGGGATAAAATATAAATTTTTCAATTTGTTTTAATATTTCTATACTTAGAAGTTAGCAGTAAAACCCCAGCTCGGGCGCCGGCAAGGTAATAACATTGCCTGCAGTGCGCGCAAAGGCGCCCACTGGAGCCGCGGCAGGAAAATCATGCTAATCAGTGGTACGATTAGCGATTAAAAATGTATCGAAATGTAAAGTGGAGCGCCGCTCTAGGTTTTGAAAGCCATTTAGTCAAAAGATAGAGGTAATTAGTTTTATGCCCGCGACCGTCCCTTTTGAACAGATTGACCGGATTGTTTGGAATCAGCACCACGATCCATTTGAAGTGCTAGGCCCCCACGCGATCGAAGAAAATGGCAAAAAAGTCTGGGTCGTCCGAGCTTATCTGCCGAATGCGGATGCGGTATCGGTAGTTTTGCCGGAGGCCAGGGCTGAATACTCGATGAAATCAGAGCATCACCCTCACTTTTTTGAATGTACGATCGAAACCCCAGAACTAGCAAACTATCAACTGCGGGTCAAAGAAGGAGAACACGAGCGCTTTATTTACGACCCCTACGCCTTTCGATCGCCCAAACTCACAGAATTCGACCAGCACCTATTCTCAGAAGGCAACCACCACCGGATTTATGAAAAGCTCGGGGCGCACCTCACCGAAGTAGGCGGCATCACAGGAGTATATTTTGCCGTTTGGGCTCCGAATGCTCGCAATGTCTCTGTTTTAGGAGATTTCAACTATTGGGACGGCCGCAAACATCAAATGCGGAAATCGCAAAACGGCATCTGGGAATTATTTATTCCGGGACTATCCGTGGGAACTTCCTACAAATACGAAGTGAAAAACCAAGACGGACATCCCTACGAAAAGTCCGACCCTTACGGTTTCCAGCAAGAAGTGCGGCCCAAAACAGCATCAATTGTCACCGACTTAGACACCTACACTTGGAACGACAGCGCTTGGATCGAAAAGCGGCGGCACACAGACCAACTGACGCAGCCGGTTTCGGTTTACGAATGCCACATCGGTTCTTGGCTGCACGCCGCTACTGACGAACCCGCCGTGCTACCAAATGGGGAAATAGAACCCGCCGTGCAGGTTTCGGAACTGAATCCCGGGGCGCGCTTTCTGACTTACCGGGAATTGGCCGATCGGCTGATACCCTACGTCAAAGATTTGGGATTCACCCACATCGAAATGCTGCCGATCGCCGAACATCCTTTCGACGGTTCTTGGGGCTATCAAGTAACCGGTTATTTCGCCCCAACTTCCCGCTACGGCAAACCTGAAGATTTCATGTATTTTGTTGACCAGTGCCACGCCAACGGCATTGGCGTACTGGTGGACTGGGTACCGGGACATTTCCCCAAAGACGGCCACGGTTTGGCTTTCTTTGACGGAACTCACTTGTACGAACACGCCGACCCCCGCAAGGGCGAGCACAAAGAATGGGGAACCCTAGTATTTAACTACGGCCGCAACGAAGTGCGGAATTTCCTAGTATCAAACGCTCTGTTCTGGTTTGACAAGTACCACATCGACGGGATTCGCGTAGATGCGGTGGCCTCGATGCTGTATTTGGATTACTGCCGCGAACCCGGAGAATGGCTGACCAACCAGTACGGAGGTCGGGAAAATATCGAGGCGGCAGATTTTCTGCGGCAGGCTAATCACGTCATTTTTAGCTATTTCCCAGGGGCGCTGTCGATCGCCGAAGAATCTACCTCTTGGCCGATGGTATCTTGGCCGACCTATGTAGGCGGTTTGGGCTTCAACCTGAAATGGAACATGGGTTGGATGCACGATATGCTCGACTATTACCACATGGATCCGTGGTTCCGCCAGTTCCACCAGAACAACATAACTTTCAGTATGTGGTACAACCACAGCGAGAATTTCATGCTGGCTTTGTCCCACGATGAAGTAGTGCACGGCAAAGCCCACATCATCGGGAAAATGCCAGGGGACGAATGGCAAAAGTTTGCAAACGTGCGGTGTTTGTTTACTTTTATGTTTGCTCATCCCGGAAAGAAAACGATCTTTATGGGCATGGAGTTTGGCCAGTGGCACGAGTGGAACGTTTGGGGGGATTTGCAGTGGCAGTTGCTGCAATTCGATCCGCACCAAAAGTTGAAGCTGTTTTTTAAGGATTTGAACAATTTGTACCGCAGCGAAACGGCACTTTACAGTCAAGATTTTGCTGAGGATGGGTTTGAGTGGATTGATTGCACAGACAATCGGCACAGCGTAGTGGCTTTTGTGCGCCGAGAGAAGGATGGCGACGCGTTTGTGGTGACGGTGTGCAATTTTACGCCGCAGCCGCACTCTCACTATCGAGTAGGAGTGCCGGAACCGGGTTTCTATACTGAGTTGTTTAACAGCGACGCACGGGAGTACGGCGGCAGCAATATGGGGAATTTGGGAGGCAAATGGACTGATGAGTGGTGGTTCCACAACAGTCCTTATTCGATCGACTTGTGTTTGCCGCCTTTGGGTGTCTTGATTTTAAAGATCGATCGCGAAAAAACTGCGTTGCAGAATTCTCAATAGTTTTGAGTTTTGAGTGGTGAGAGTTTTGAGTTAACAATTAAAACTTTCTTAATCATAAAACTTGGAGGGTATTGAGAAACCCGGTTTATCCAAGAAACCGGGTTTTTTTCTGTTTTGTGGTTGTGCCGAAAGAAGGAAGTTCCGCAACTTAGCGGGTGACAAGGCACCTCTAGTCTAAACAGGACAAAGGTTTGAGAGAATGGTAAGGTAAAAAAATAAGGAGC
>NZ_JAUBQW010000197.1:0-8126 GCF_036701485.1 Microcoleus sp. Pol11C3
ATTCATGGTTTTATTGTCACAATCAAGTATTGCATATAATTGTATCATAGTCTTGATAATGATTTAGGATTGCTATATGAATAATGATTATATGATGACTGTTCTCAACTCCTTTTGTCAAGCTTGATTGAGATGCTCTTACCCTGGATGAATGTTGTTTTAAACCCAGAACTTGATTGAGGTTCTCATGATGACACAGACACTTTTACAGCCACTAGACCAACGGTTCATTCAGTCCGGGATTAGCTGGCAACATTTCAAGCTAATTGAACAGGGGTTTTCTGACTCTCCTGGCATCAAGTTATTTTATTACAGAGAAGAGCTAGAAATCTTGGCAGTTTCGGAAGAACACGAATTTTTCAGTCGGACAATTTGTACGCTGCTTTCTATCTATTGTGCCGAAAATGAAATTGAGTTTGCACCTACGGGAAGCTTTACCCAAGAAAAGGAAGGGGTAGTATCTGCACAAGCTGATGAATCTTATTTTATTGGGAGACGCATAACCCCAAATTTTCCCCCAGATTTATGTATCGAAGTAGTCTTCACTAGCGGTACTGTCAAAAAAATGCAGCGCTATCGAGCACTAGGAGTTGCTGAAGTCTGGTTCTGGGAGGATGGTGTATTGGCTATGTATCGCTTGGGTTCTGAGGGTTATACAAAAATTTCTGCAAGTGTTGTTTTGCCAGATTTAGATATTAACTTATTGTGTCGCTGCTTGCTGATGGCTTCGAGTGTGGAAGCGATGAGGGAGTTTAGAAGAGGAATTTCTGGTTAGGGCGATCGCACCTATTTTCTGATTCTCACCTTGAATTGAGCCGGATTGTGCCCAGACTAATAAGTAACTCTACCTCAAAAACATTTATTAAGATTGCTGTCTGTAACTTTCAAGTCTTTCTCGAACAATTTGTTGATAAAAATTCTCTAAAGCTGTCACGCAAACTTGATCGTCAAACAGATTATCATGTCGCTGACTCATGCGTTGTGCAATATCTCGCCGCCACTCTGGATCTAGACCCAATTTGACAGCTATTTGAATATATTCCTCTTCGTTTTGGGCAATTGTGTCTGTTACTCCCAGCATTTTTAGAAAGCTATAAGTGTGAATTCCCCGCATAAATTCTCCCGGACAGGTTACTATGGGTAAATTGCAGGCGATCGCCTCTAAGGATGTATTTCCCCCCGACCAAGTAAAAGTATCCAAGAAAACATCGGAAAGAAAGTTAATTGCTATGTACTCTTGTCGAGTTGGAATGGCTCGAAATACGCAATAATCTTCGCTATCGAGATTAACAGCAGCAAAAGCACGCTGTAGCCGTTCCCGCAGCAGTTCGCCACGCGGAAAAATAAACTGAGCTTGCGGAACGTGGCGTGCTATTTGTGCTAAAATAAAATCATATTGCGGTAAGTATTTGAAAGGGGCTTGGCAGCATAAATAAATAACTGCATCTTCTGGGAGGTCAAAATCTAAGCGAGTATTGTTTAATTTTCCGACGGTTGGCTTGGGGTACGAAACGCCAATATTAGGCAACTTAATTAAGGTTTCTGAGTAATGCAATTGTGCACTTTCCGGTTCCATTAATTCGCTGGAAATAAAATAGTCAACTGTCGGTAAACCCGAGGTTACAGGATGTCCCCACGCGGAACATTGCACGGGGGCAAGCCGCAAAGCTGCTATTTGTATTGTTGGTGCATCCATGCCAATTTCAGGGAAGACAAGAATGTGCAATTTGTCATCAATAATTTGTTGGCATACGGCTTCTAACTTGTGAGGAATGTGGCGAAATTGATCGCTGTATAGACGAAATTGTTCTGTAATTGGATCGGGATCGTTCCCCGTATAGTAACAGTAAACTTCAAATTGTTGGTGGTTGCAATAACGCAACCAGCCAGTTAACCATAAAGTACCGCTGTAAGAATGCAAATAACTAGAAATATAACCGACTCTAATTTTGCCATTTTCGAGGAGTGCAGGCATTGATTGCGCTTGCACCCACTGCGGATAGTTGGCTGTCATAACTTGATGCACTAAATTAGCATATTTTGACTGCGATTCAACAACATTGTGAGCCTGATATGCTAGGTAAAAATTAGTAAAACTACTAAAACCCCGCAAAGCATTAATTTTGTCTTCTGGAGTTTTTAGGGATGTTTGCTGAATTAATTTTTCTAATTCTAGGACAAATCTGTTCCTGTAAAAATTGATTTCATCTGATGTGTTATAAACAATCGGCAAGGTTAAGTGTTTAAAAAGTTGAAAAACATATTCATTGGGCAGTATTTCCGTGGCTTTTTCTGCACTTGATATAGCTAACTTAGTGCGTCCGTTATGCTGGTAAATTTTGATTATTTCAAAGTGCAGTTTTCCTGCTGTAGGGTAATGACGGATACCTTCTTCAAGGCTCGCGATCGCTTCTTCGATTCTGTTGAGGTTTCTTAAACACTCGCTTAAGTTACCATACAGTTCTATATCTCCTGTGTGGGATACTAAAAACCTTTGATAGTGCTTAATGGCTGCTTCGTATCTTCGTTGACGGTAGATTTGGTTGCCAAATTCTCTCAAGATTAATGCTTGGGAGTCAAGGGTGATATCCCTAAGTTGTTCCTGTTCCACTACTGGAATTTGTGCGGTTCCAGATTCTGCTATTGCTTGGTGATTTTCCGCATTCAGCTTAATTCGATATTGAATCTGTGGCACAATATCGCTCCACTGGCTGCGATTGAGGTTTTCCAATAAAATAATTTCCGGTTCTCCGTTAATTTCTAAATCTTCTTCCATCAAAATATTCATCACAATCCCTGATACAATTAAACTTGCATCTAACTCTGATTTTTCTAAAGTTTCGCTCACATCTATTAAAAGAGTTAGGAAATCGCGCTCGGGATGACTTACCAGACTCCTAATAATTAGTTCTAACTCTAAATAAAGAGATTCTTCTGGTTGGTTCCAATCAGGAAAAATCAGCACATTTAAGGGTTTCAGATTTAAGGTGACTAGATCCATGCGATTGTCTGTCTCATCTATATGGCTGGGCATCGAGGGGTTTTGGTGTGAGTGTTCGATCGCCCCTGGTTTAATTTAACTCGTGTTTGGGCGATCTCGCCCTCCATCCCCTATCAGGGCTGTTGACGCGATCGCCAGCCGAGGATAGCTGCTAGGATCAGACTGGGGGTAAAGACGGCGATTAGGGCGTTGAAGTCGGTAGAGGGTATGGATAAGCTAGGCCCTGCGTACTTGATGGCCAGGGAAAGGGCGGCGGAAAGGGTGAATACTTTGAGGATGGGGCTAATGTTGGTGTTCATGGACGTGGTAGTTGGTTGGGCATCAGGTTTTGAGAGTATTATTGCAAGTATGTGTTGCCGCTGGGCGGGCGATCGGCTATTTTCTGAGATACTAAGGTAATTTGCCAGCGTTGAGTGTAATTGAACATGGATCACGAAAATTTAGAGTTAATAGAAAACATTCGACAGCAATTTAACAATACTCCTTATCCCAGAATCCCCCTAGAACAATCTCCAAAAGACAACAGTGAATTGCTCTACCTTCATAATCTTGTCACTGCTTACTACTTCAGAAATAGAAAAGTTATTAATACAGAAGGTAAAGTTATCCTCGACGCCGGATGCGGCACCGGTTATAAATCTTTAGTGTTAGCTCTAGCTAATCCGGGAGCGAAGATAGTAGGCATCGATTTATCAGAAGAATCTGTGAAACTAGCTGAGCAACGTTTACAGTATCATGGGGTTGCTAATGCAGAGTTTTATGCTTTGAAGATAGAAGATTTGCCAAGTTTAGGGTTAGAGTTTGACTATATCAATGCTGACGAAGTTCTGTATCTCTTGCCCGATGCTGTTGCTGGATTGCAAGCAATGAAGTCAGTTCTCGCTCCCGATGGCATCATCCGCACAAACCTTCACAGTTCAAATGGTAGAGCCGGAGTATTTCGCGCTCAAGCTGCTTTCAAAGCAATGGGATTAATGAATGGATCTCCGGGAGAATTGGAGGTGGAAATAGTCCGGGAAACAATGGAAGCATTACAAGATGAAGTAGGGCTTAAGGCATTCACCTGGAAGGCCGATCGCGCGGATGATGCATGGATTATGGTTAACTATTTATTCGTGGGTGATAAAGGTTGTAGCATTCCTGAAGTGTTTGCAATGTTGAGAGGGGCTGATTTAGAGTTTATCAGTATGGTGGCTTGGCGTCGGTGGGAGTTGATGGATTTGTTCAAAGATCCAGATGATTTGCCTCCGTTTTTGGCGATGAGTCTGCCAGAAGCTTCTGTGGAAGAGCGACTGCATTTATTTGACTTGTTACATCCCCTGCACCGTTTATTTGATTTCTGGTGCGGCAATCCCGATCGAACTCAGGCTTTTGTGCCAGTTGCGGAATGGACGGAGGCTCAATGGCGGGAAGCACGGGTACACCTGCACCCTCAACTGAGGACTTCTCAGGTGAGGGAAGATTTGATGAATTGCATTGATAGCCAGACGCCCTTTGAGATTAGCCGTTATATTATTGTGCCCACTTTAGCGCCAGTGGCGATCAATAGTACAATTGCAGCTTGCTTGTTACCTCTGTGGGATGGGCCGCAGTCTGCGGTGTCGCTAGTCGAAAAGTGGCTACAGATTAGATCCGAGCAGGCTGTTAATCTACAACCCGCAGCCCAGGAGACTGCCTTTGAGGAAGTCAAGGAACTGTTGATTAGGGTGGAAGTCTTTCTGTATGTGCTTTTGGAGCGTTAACGGCTGAACATTAAAAAAAAAATGGACGGGATGATAGCAAAGCCGGGGAAACTGGGTAAGTTACATATAAGAGTTAGAAACGAGCATCCCACCCCTCAAGGAGAAAGACTTATGAAGACTGAATTTAAAGCCAAGTTCCTGCAACACATCAACAAAAGAAGACAGGATCAAGGTTTCACCCTGATTGAACTGTTGGTCGTTATCATCATCATCGGTATTCTTTCTGCTATTGCTTTGCCTTCCTTCCTCAGCCAAGCAAACAAAGCCAAGCAGACAGAAGCTAAGCAGTACATTTCTTCGGTTAACAAGGGTATGCAGGCTTACTACGCAGAAAACACCAAATTTACCTCTGATGTCACTGCTTTGGGTCTTGGTCTCAAAACTCAGACCACTAACTATACGTACGCAATTACCGATGGTGGTACGGTCGCCGCCACTGGCGGAGCAACTTCAGCAGCAACTCCTCGTGTTGGTTCGCTGAAGGGATATGGAGGAGCTATAGCACTGACAGCGCCAGATGCTACAGGGGCTTCAGGGACACAGACAGTCCTTTGTGAAACGACGGGTGTTGCCGCTCCCTCTACTATTACTCTTGCTGGCAGCAATACTAATTGTGGCTCGATGACGCTAGTTACTAAGTAACTAACTGTTCAGCACACAAGCAATGCTTGTCAAAAAAGACCGAAGAGCGGGTTAGCGTTATGTGCTGCCCGCTTTAGTTTAGATAAAAAACTGCTATTATTGGCTGAGCTTATGAGTTATGACAATTTCTTAGTGCTTGCGAACGATTGGCAGGAGAAAGCCTTGCAACTCCTGCTTAAAGGAAATTACGCTCAGGCAGCCATCCTCTACGAACAGGCAATTACAGAGCAACCAAGCGTTAAGTCTTACTACTGGCACTTAGGATTAATATTTCTGTTGCAAGAACAAGAAGCAGAAGCTCAAACAACTTGGCTGCTGGCAATGGCTGAGGGTGAATCCGAAGAGATTGAACTCTGGACAGCAGAACTGTTGGAAGTGCTGGAAGCAGAAGCTGAACGACAACGGTTGAATTTGTCAAATTATGAAGTAGCTTGGGCGATTCGGCAGCACATCCGAGAAATCAATCCTGGCGATATTAACAACCTGTTGCATTCGGTGGGACTTTCCATCCTGCGGACAACTTACAGAGGTGAAGAACCAGACACTTTGGACTCGATTATCAAGCTTCTGAAGTCAGACATTCCCCGAGAAGTAGATTCCGACCTCCTGCTCCAAGTCTGGAAGAGCATTTTAGATGTTGCTCCATTCCACCCTTCATCATTTGAATTTACAGAAGCTTGTTTGAACTATGTTAAAGAACCTCTACCTGTTATTGAAATTTTACTTCTATTTGCCTATGATATAGCGTACTCAGGAAAGCAATTTCACTTAGCGACCCGCTATGTGGAACTCGCCTTGCAGTTAGAAGCTAAGCACCAAGAAATTTTGCGTGCTCTGGCTGGTTTTTACCAAGATATAGGGAATTTTTCTAAGGGGATAGAAACGGCTAAGCTTTGCTATTCTGTGATGGAACGGTTGGGAGATAAAATTTTTGCTAATCACTTGCTGCTACGAGGACTGATGCTGGCTGGTGGTCATTGGGAAGATGGTTGGTCAGCGTTTGAGGCACACAAATTAATGATGTGGGATCTCATTGAGGAATGTCCGACCAATCTCGATTCAACTGCTGCGATTCGCTTGATGAGTTCGTTATTTTTCTTTCCTTACTTTGAAGATAAGCCTCAAGAATCCGGGAAAATTCGCATCCAAATTGGTAATCTTTTTCAACAGAATGTTGAAAACTATGCTAAGCCCATAGTGGAAAAGTGTCGCCATCGCTCGTTGCCCTTACTTGAGGGAAGTAATCAAAAAAAACGTTATAAAGTTGGCTATTTATCTTATTGCTTACGCAGCCATTCTGTTGGATGGCTAGCCCGGTGGCTGTTTGAACATCACGACCGCGATCGCTTTGAAATATGTGCTTATTTAATAGGATCAAAGCTGACAAATGATCCCGTTCAGCAATGGTATATTAGCAAATCTGATCAAGCTTATAAACTAGGTGTCTCTGGTATTGAAGCTGCTGAAAAAATTTACGAAGACGAAATAGATATATTGATCGACCTCGATAGCATCACGATGAATTGTAACTGTGAGGTAATGGCAATTAAGCCTGCTCCCGTACAAGTTAGTTGGCTGGGGTGGGATGCTTCGGGCGTACCAAATGTTGATTACTATATTGCAGATAATTACGTTTTACCAGAATCAGCACAGGATTATTACGCGGAAAAAATATGGCGATTGCCTGAAACTTATGTAGCAGTAGATGGTTTTGAAGTGGGAGTGCCGACGGTTCGACGCGATTCGCTGGATATTCCTAGCGATGCCGTCATATACTACTGCAGTCAGATGGGATACAAGTACAATCCCAACACAGCTCGGCTGCAAATGCAAATTATTAAAGCAGTCCCGAATAGCTACTTTGTAACTAAATGGTTTGCCGATCAAGAGTCCATGAAAAACTTTTTTATTCAGAGTGCGGAATCTGAGGGGGTGAGTGCGGATCGCCTGCGATTTTTGCCTATGGCTGCTTCAGAGTCAGTTCACCGAGCGAATTTAGGGATGGCTGATGTTGTACTCGATACTTATCCCTACAATGGAGCAACTACTACTCTAGAAACTCTCTGGATGTGCATTCCTATGGTGACACGGGTGGGCGAGCAGTTTTCTGCTCGCAACAGTTACGGGATGATGATGAATGCAGGTATAACTGAGGGGATTTCATGGACAGATGAAGAATATCTAGAGTGGGGGATTCGTTTAGGAAAAGATGCCCTTTTACGGCAGCAAATATCTTGGAAATTGCGACAGTCACGACAAACTGCGCCGCTGTGGAATGGTAAGCAATTTACGCGAGAGATGGAAAAAGCTTACGAGCAAATGTGGCAGAAATATGTTGAAAACTCTCGGAACGAGTAAGGATATTTTGTGGATAAATTCTACAACTCAGAGTATCCAAATTCAAACTCAACGCTGTACAATCCACGTTCAAATTTCAATGGCGCTGTTGCTTCAAGGGAATATCTTCAAGTAAAAGAAGATTATTCAACTCTTGTCGGGAAGCAATAAATACTGATCTAACCAATGTTTCCGATGAACCTAAAGTCCAATCAATAGGAAACTCTTCGTGGTTAGGTTGGGTTATAGGCATATAAACGAACTCGAAGTATTGCTTTAGTTGATTGTACACCCACTTTCGAGTAGGTGGTCTGCCTCCCTGACCTGATACGGAATCCGGTTGACAAAGGTCTACAACAAATCATCAATAAGTCAACCAATGATAATTGGTCAAAGCCTTAATT
>NZ_JAUBQW010000198.1:0-8037 GCF_036701485.1 Microcoleus sp. Pol11C3
AGTTACATCAGCAAATATTTGGAATTGGTTTACTCACTGCTGTTATTGTACCTCACCTTTGTAAGAAATGCTATAGAACAGCTTGCCAGAACCAAAAATCTGATGAATGCAAGCATTAAAAATTGTGTGGTGACTGGCTACGAGCCAATTATACCAGAGTTGGAACTTCCAGATCCGGGCGATCGCCATGTTCTAGCAGGAGCAATTCATTCTCGCGCGGATTTTATCGTTACTTTTAATCTCAGAGATTTTCCTGCTGACAAACTCAGACAATATAATATTGAACCGCTGCACCCAGATCTGTTTATCCTGCGCTTGCTCAACTTCAACTGGCAAACAGTATGCAAAGCAGCCGAGAAACAAAGAATCCGGCTCAAAAATCCGCCAAAAACGCCTGACGAGTATTTACAAACACTGGTAGAATTGGGACTGCCGCTGTCAGCAAATCGGATGCGAGAATTGTGCTATCGAGATTAGTGCGATCGCACATCGGCGACTTGTCCGAATTTATTCCCAGGTTTATTCTTGTATCTTCCCCCAGGCTAACTTTTCGGCATAGCCAACATACCACTGATCTACTTTTTCCCACACCGCAGTAAATCTATTTACCCTTGTGCCTCTACTTGAAAACGGGTATAATTTTATTCCGGAGAGATAATAGCTCCTAGAAAACTTACCACACATTGTACCAACACCGCATCACCCGATCGACTTAAAACAAAACCACCCGATCGCAGATTGGCAGCAATCGACAAGAGTAGGCATACTTGAACCATCGGTCATCGGTCGGTATATTTCTTCTAAACAGCACGGCAGGCGTGGGAGACTCCTCCGTCACGCCTGCCCTGCAGTTTTATTTAATAATTGTTCGATTTCCTACGGCATAGCTTCGCTTCACCTAAATTACCCCATTTTTTTCTTCTTCCAAGCCTCCACAAACGGCAAAAATACCGACACCAACTCCTGCCGATTCATCACCAAAGTCGGATAAGAAATCCTGCCGTAATTCTTCCCCACTTCCAGCGGAAAAATCCCCTGGGATTCCAGCGGCAACCAAACCGCACCAGCAGCCTTCACAATTACCCAACTCCCCGCAATATCCCAAATTTTCGGAGTCGCTTCCACCCCTCCCATAGCGACACCCGAAGCCACAGTCAAAAAATTGTAACTAGCCATGCCCAACATCCGAATTTTACTCGGAAGATGAGGCCCGATTCCCACACTCCGGGAACACAAATTAAAAATATGATTTCCGCTCATCTTATCAGCAGTCGGACAAATCGGCTGATTGTTCAAAAACGCACCTTGAGGCATATTTGCCAATACGTGGTCGCCAGCCAAATCCCCTGCATAAAAACCGTGAAAAGATTGATTCACAGGCGGCAAATGCACGCAGCCAAAAACCGGAGTTCCGCGATACAATAAACCCAAAGAAATCCCCCAAATCGGAATTCCCCGAGCAAAATTAGTCGTAGCATCCAAAGGATCGACAACCCAACACCATTCCGTATCTGGGAAAACGTGTTCTCCTTCCTCGCTCAAAATCCCGTGACTGGGAAAAGTAGATGCGATCGCATTTCTAATCTCCGCATCCGCCCAATTGTCAGACTGCGTAACCAAACTTCCATCATCCTTCTCATCTGCTTGTGCAGAACCGAAATCTTTCAAAAACTGCTGACCGACTGTCTGGACAGTAGTCTGAGAAAACGTTAAAATAGAATCCCAAAAATCTTTCATTTGACTAACAACTAACAATTAATGACTAATGAGTAACAACTAATGAGTAACAACTAATGACTAAACCTTAGTCTAATTCATTTTCAAGAATAGTGGCGATCGCACTTTTAGCATTATCCTGAAACTCCCCAACATCCACCCTACCCAACAACCAAACAGCCAGAACCATACCCACCGCCGGCACAGCAAACACCAACCCGTAAGCCAACATCGGCACCCCAAACAAACTTCTGCCCAAATCCAAAATAGCACCGCCGCTAACCGTCGCCACACCCCGCGCCATCGCCTGCGACAAACCCCAAGCACCAATAAAAGTCCCAGCAGTTTCCGCAGCAGTCAAATCCAACATCAAACTCAGCGCACCCGTCGTCGTAATTCCCGAAGCAAAACCAAACAACATTAAAGCCGACTTAAACACAATTGGATTACCAGTAAACCCCGATAAAATAATCAAGCCCAAACAAGCAGCAACCGACAAACAGCCCAATATAATCGTATTTTGCTTGCCGATGCGCGGCACAATTAAAAAACCAGTTGCGCTCAAACCGATCAGAGTACCAGTACCGTAAATAGCATTCAAGCGAGTAGTTTCCGAAATCGGCATCTTAAAAATTTCCCCGCCGTAAGGTTCCAAAACCGCATCCTGCATAAACAAGCAAATTGTCATAATCAGCAGGAAAGTAAAAAATAAACCGGTTTGGCGACTAGCAGTCAAAATCCGCAGCGCACTTGCCAGAGTAATTTTATCTTCTCGATTGACTGCGCTCGATCGTGCCCCGTACCGCGAATACTTTTTCTCAACCCCAAAAGTCGCAATTCCCACCAAAAATAAAACAAGCGCCGGCACCTTCACAAACAAACCGTTAATCGAAGCCTGCAAAACTTCCCGCGGCACATCCCCATCAATTTGCTTCAGCAAACCGCTGCTAACAATCGCCCCGATAATAATACCAACCATCAGCATCGACCACACCACACCCACCAACTTCGATCGATCCTCCTCATCAGAAACATCCACCAACAAAGCAGCAAAAGGAGTCGAACTCGAACAAATAGCAATACCGTAAAGCGCAAAAATCAAACCCAACAAACCCACCCAACCGTAAGTAGGAGTAGTCCACCCCACAGCCTCCAAACTGCTGCCCAAGCCCCACATCACCTGCACCGCCAAAAAAGCAGAAATCACAAACAAAACGCTTCCTACCCACACATAACCCGTGCGGTGATGGCCAAACAAAGGCTTTGCATCAGACATTTGCCCGAACCACACCCTAGCCGGTGCGACAAACTGGTGCATAGCCAGCGTACCCGCCACCACAGTAGCCGGAATCGCCAACTCTTTAATCATGACGCGATTGAGCACCCCCAGCGTCAAAATCGACATCATGCCCAATCCCATCTGAAACAAACCCAACCGGAACATAGTCAGCAGGGTAACTCTCTTTTGGGCAGGAATCGCGGAATCTGTTAATCTTGAATCTGGCAAAGGGTCGATCAACATAACTATTCAAATAAACACAGCATTTGCATTTATAGTAACTGAGATATCGCCACCAGCCGCGTTTCCTCCCGAGGCTAGAAGCTCGATCGCGATTATTCGTATAAATTCATATAAAAATAAAGAGAATCAATAACTGTGGATTTACCAACCGTGACAACCATTACCCTAGGACAAAATGGCCCAGCCGTCATTCCCCTGTGCGTCGGAACTTGGGCTTGGGGCGACAAACTATTTTGGAACTACGGCAGCAACTACGGCGCCGCCGAAGTCGAAGCAGCATTCAAAACATCCCTAGACAGCGGAGTCAACTTTTTCGACACAGCCGAAGTCTACGGTAACGGCTTGTCAGAAGAATTACTGGGGCAGTTTCTCAAAAAAACCACCCAACCCGTGCAAATCGCCACCAAATTCGGCCCCCTACCTTGGCGGATTACAGAAAAATCAGTTTCCAACGCCTTGAGTGCCAGCTTAAAACGCTTGCAAGTAGAACAAATAACACTCTACCAAGTGCACTGGCCCTTCAGTTTTTTACTAAGTCAAGAAACCCTGATGAACGCCTTAGCCGATGAAGTAAAACAAGGCAGAATTCAAGCAGTAGGAGTCAGCAACTATTCAGTAGAACAGATGCGCGAAGCCCACAAAACATTAGCGGCCAGAGGCGTTCCCCTAGCAACAAATCAAGTCCGGTACTCGTTGCTGTCGCGGCAAGTAGAAAAACAAGGGATTGTGAGTGCAGCCCGCGAATTGGGCGTCACAATTTTAGCTTACAGCCCCTTAGCCCAAGGATTGCTCACCGACAAATACACAGCCCAAGAACAACCTACAGGAGCTCGCAAAATGGACTCCCGCTTCAGCAAAACTGGCCTCGAAAAAATTGAATTAGTCATGTCTACCCTGCGAAAAATGGGCAGAAAGCGCGATCGAACTCCGGCCCAAGTTGCCCTAAACTGGTTGATATGCCAAAACGGAGTCATCCCCATTCCCGGCGCCAAAACCGCAAAACAAGCCCAAGAAAACGCAGGCGCTTTAGGCTGGACTTTAAGCCAAGATGAAGTCAATCAATTAGAATTAATGACACGTCCTTGGCAAGAATAAATTTGTTAATTGTTGACTGTTGACTGTTGACTGTTCGCTGTTCGCTGTTCGCCGTAGGTTGGGTTTTACTTCACTCTACCCAACCTACAGTTCACTTTCTTCTCACCTCTTCCTTCTCCCCTATCCCCTCTCCCTTATTCCCTCTTCCTTCTTCCTTCTTCCTTCTTCCTTCTTCCTCTTACTATGAAAATCTTAACTGATTGGGGTTTCACCCGCGAAGGCTGGCGCAACAACAGCCGTGGCGAATATTTAGTTTTACTGCAAGGAGCATTGCTCACAGGATTTGTAATCTTACCAGTTTATCAACTGCCCGGATTAAAAATTGAATCAACTCAATTACTTGCTCTTACCTGGATTGTAGCAAGTATTCTCGGCTTAGGCGCATTAATTTTAATCATCAAAGGATTGATAGACTTAGGAAAAAACCTCACACCTTTACCCTATCCCATAGAAAACGGAGAATTAATCCAAACAGGCATTTACGGAATAGTGCGCCATCCATTATACAGCGGCTTAATTTTAGCAGCCCTCGGCTGGACAATTTTTCAAATGAGCTTATCGCACTTAATAGCCACATCAATTTTATTGATATTTTTTGACATCAAAGCCAATCGCGAAGAAACCTGGTTGAGTGAAAAATATCCCGCCTAGGTAGTGCTTTTATGTAAAGGATAGAGGATAATAGCTCTATGCCAATCTTTTGAGGAGTCTCATGATGAAACCCTATCTGATTTGTCCCACTTGTGGTTCTGACGATGTGATCAAAAATGGAATGACTCGTCGCGGAAAACAAAACCATAAATGTCGTGACTGTGGTCGCCAGGAAAGTCGAAAATCCTAAGTGGCAACCCAAAGACGCCGACACCGGGCGCAAAAATTGAGTTGCTTCTCCTTGAGCGGATTTCTCTTGCTGGCATTGCCCGAGTCATGGGTGTTTCCAAGAGCTGGCTTCAAAATTATGTAAACCACTTGTACACTGCCGTAGAACCCAAGGCTACAGTTATCCCAAAAGAAGTCGGAAAACATACCGTCAAAATGGATGAGCTATGGTCTTTTGTAGACAACAAAGGGAATAAACAATGGGTTTGGTTAGCGATGGATGCCAAGACTCGGGAAGTGATCGGATGTCATATTGGAGACCGTTCCTTAAAGTCGGCTATTGCATTATGGGATTCCCTACCGAGTGTCTATCGCCAATGTGCCAAGATTTATACCGATCATTGGGAGGCATATGCTGCGGTTTTACCGGCTAAACGGCATCAGCCTGTGGGGAAAGAAAGCGGATTGACGAGCTACATTGAACGATTAAATAATACTCTCAGGCAGCGAATTTCGCGATTAGTTAGGAAGACATTATCGTTTTCTAAGAAGTTGGAGAATCATAAGGGTGCTATTTGGAATTTTATTCATGACTACAATTACCAAATCCGATTAGCAATGCTGAAGACTCAACCGCCTCAATTTTCTCCATCCTTTACATAAAAGCACTACCCCCGCCTATTCAGAATATCGCCAGGGAGTCAAAAAACTAATTCCCGGAATTTATTAACAGTTTTAGATTGCGGTTTGAATCAAGCGTTCTATGATATACTCGAAGATCGCAGGCTGTAGCATTAAAGTTGTTGATGCAGTCTTGTTGCCCGATCGCCGATATTCGATGAGCGATCGCTCTGACAGCGACTCCAACGCTTCCATCAGTTGCCGTCCAGAAACTTTGGGCAAAATTTCTGCTTGTAACTTTGCAGGAGTTAGCCCTTCTTGGTTAATTGCGATCCAATACATGATTTGTTGTTGCAGGGGAGACAGGCGATCGAACTGGCGATCGAGCAAATCCCACAAATCGCTAAAAACAGTATTTCCTTGCGCTAAAAATGCGTGAATGTCACCGCAAAAAATATTTTTAATCGTGGTTGCAGCAATTTTGATCGCGAGAGGATTGCCGCCAAAATAGTTGACAAGAACTTGACACTGCAATAGCGTTGCCTTTAATCCTTTATCGGCGAGGATTTGCTGGCATACAGGCGGTGACACTCCGAAGAGTTTGAGCAATCGCACGGGCAAATTTTCGCCCGATCGCACGGCAAATCCGCCCGGTTGTTCTCGTCCGGTTAAAATCAGACAACTTTGGTGGGATTCGTCAGCAATGCGCCCCAATAACAGTCCGTAATCTTCATAGCCTGGTTGATATTGTCCGCTGCGATTTCCGGCTTGCAGAATCGACTCCAGATTGTCGAAAATTAACAAACAGCGTTTTTGCCGCAACTGTTCCATTAGAGCGTGAATAGAGTTATTTTTGGCGGCTGATGAACCAGTTAAAATTGGTAAAATGTTGCTGAGGATAACATCTAATCGCGGTGCTTGCTGCAAACTCCGCCAAATCACAAATTCAAATTGAGATTGAATTTGCTGAGCGAGTTTGACAGACAGAGAAGTTTTACCGATACCGCCAATTCCAAAAATACCGATGGAACGGGTAGAGTTGCCACTAATCCAAGTTTCTAAAGTTTCCAGTTCCTGTTGGCGGTTGTAAAATTGGGAAACATCGATCGCTTCTCCCCAATCTTGGATGCAGTTATTTGGTGCGCTGCTATGCTGGTAGCGGCGCAAGACTGCTTGAAGATTTTGCTTTGAGACTTTTTCACCGAGGATTTGAGATAGATTTCGCCACAAATGCGAACCGACTTGTTTAATATAATCGTATTCGTAAAGTAAGCGATCTGCTATCTCTTGATAAGAATGTCCTTGCCAAGTTTCCAGAAGGACGAGGGATTGAATGTCATTGAGTTTATGCTTTTTGTTTGCGGATTGTAACAGATGCTCGATTAGGGCGATCGCCTCTTGTGCTGTCATTGTTTGTCATTGTGATTTGTTCAGTATATTTACCGATTATTCTGAGTGGGGGTTATCTTTCAGGATAGAAAACAAATTTATTGAATTAACCGCAAGGTAGTCCATTTTATACTCGGCGGTTGAAACCGCGTCTATACGAACAAAGTCCGCCTTCGCGGACTGAGAAATAAGAGGGATATTTAAACCGGATTTGGGATGAGGTCAATTCCCTGGGGGGGTGACAACCTCTCTGAAACCCATGATAGATAAAGCTTTGAGACTCATTAACCTAAAAAAGATCGCAGCCTATTGACAGGTTTATTGAAAATAACGATTATGGCTATCGCCCAAAAGCTTCTTTTTTCGTTGTCAACACCCGAAAAATTAGTGATCGCCAACCGCTATCTTTTTTGAGATTAATCGGCTTAAACCCTTGTATTGCTAAGCTTTCAAGTTGCTTGTCACCCCCCCAGGTCAATTCCACAATCTCAAATCTCACTCAAATCGAGCGAGTGAATTTACGTAAGTTTACAAAAGCTTGTCACTTTTTCTCACCGCCAGGGCGATCGGGGGTGCGTTATTAATTAGGAATTCAAGCAAAAATATCTGGTTACACAATCACCTGATGAATATGTTTTTCATACTTCATCTAAAAGAATTAGAACCATTTTTTTATTAGCAAATAGCAAAGGAGAAGACAAATGCCACAAGATAAGCTGTTGTGCCTTTAAATAGGGTATAATAAAAACTTAGCTTATTCAAGCAATACAAAAATGCCAGCAAAAAACCATCTCCATTCCAAACAAATAGAGAAACTACAGAAAGCTTTAAAAGAGGAAGAAAATGCAAATGTCAGAGAAAGAATTCTGATTTTA
>NZ_JAUBQW010000199.1:0-7704 GCF_036701485.1 Microcoleus sp. Pol11C3
GTAATTGTTCGTAATTCATATTATTAAGCTAATTTTTTCTTTTATTTTACCAAAGCGATCGCACTTTCGCAAGAGGTTTAATGATTATTTTAAGCTTAGGGATAAGTAATTCTTTTAGCTTATCAGCACGCTCTCGATTGTCTTTGACTGAGAAGAGATATTGTTCAGCAGACCCTATCAGTGGCAAGTCAACGATTTGTGACAATTCGGTTTCCTCAACTGAACTCATATTTGCTCTCCGACATGACAAGTGAAACGAAAACTAATCGATATTTTAACTTTTTTTCGACATATCCTGAAATAGGTCATGCTTCCCCGGCTCCTAAAACTTGCGCTGTGGTGAGTTTCAGCCTTGTAGGGTGCGTCAGTTATAATACTTACTGGACAAGGGAAACGCTTATGGACTAACGCACCCTACTATCGTCTTTTAAATGCCCAACAGCTTATGACTCAAATAAATCCCGATCGCACTGCTGGTACAATTGCGATCGACGTTTGCGCTCAATCAAACGGGCAGTATCTTTGTCAGATTTCGTCATCTCTGAGCGATCGCCCTGATGATACCATGAATTTTTACGGACAAACGAAAGAACACGCGATCGCGATCGCCCTGGAAAATTTAGCATCTCGCTACCGCCAGCAAGCCGAAGACTCTCAAAATATAGATTGGGATGCGGTGGAAATTTCGGATTCGGAAGAGCCGATTGAAAAGCGTTATCACGTAATTTTGCACTACGAACGAATTGCTAAAGATGAATCTAAGTTTGAGGCAATGCACAATACAATGATGGGAAATACAGTAGTTGAAAATGCCAAAATTTCAATAATTGAGATCGATCCCGATATCGAAATCGAGGCCAGAGGGCTATCAAAATATTGAACCCTCGGGACTTAGGTGCAGATGGGCATCTTACCCTACGCATCAGCGATCGAAACGTGAGTTTGAGGCGGCGATCGACTAGAAGCGCTCGCATAATTTCAAATCCCCAAAATTTCTTTTCTATTACTCCCCCGCAAAATCTGCCCTAAACTTCTCCACAACTCGATTCAACTCAACCGAATGAGAAGCTTTAAATAAAATCCGATCGCCCTTTTCGACAAATCCCAACAACCGCTTTGCTAAATCTTCCCGCCCATCCTTGGCTGTAATATCTCCTATCTCCACAAAATGCAAACCCGTAGCCCCCGCAGCCATCGCCGCCGCTTCCTCAAAATCAGCAAAAACAAACAAAGCATCCAGATTCAACTCTCGCGCCGCCCTTCCCACTTGCCGGTGAAATTCGATCGCCCTGTCGCCCAATTCCTTCATCGTTCCCAACACGGCAATCCGGCGCTTTCCCGGAGTATCTGCTAACAGTCTCAGCGCCGCCAACATCGACTCCAAACCAGCATTATAAGTCTCATCCAGAATCACAATATCCTGCGGCAAATCGTAGCGGCGCGCCCGTCCATCCGGTAACTGCACGGACAAACCTTGCTTTAAAACTCCCCAATCAATACCTAACACTTTTCCTACCGCCAAAGCCGCCAAATAATTTACAGCATTGTGACGCCCCGGTAATGGCAGTGGCAACTCCATACCATCTAGAAGTATTGTATCATTATTTAGTAATTCCCCGCACAAATCCCCACCTTCTAAACCATAAGTTAAAGTTTTTCCCTGCCAAACTGTGGCTGCAGTTGCGATTAATCTATTGCCATCGTGATTGAGAATAGCAATGCTATCAGCAGGCATTTCCGCTAAAAGTTCGCACTTAGCTTGGGCGATCGCGTCTTCCGAACCCAATCGCCCGATATGTGCCGTTCCTACATTAGTAATTACCGCCACAGTAGGACGCGCAATTTGCGACAGTAGCGCAATTTCGCCACTCCCGCGCATTCCCATTTCAATTACAGCATAATTGTGGGTCGGTGAAAGCTCCAACAGAGTTTTTGGTACACCAATTTCATTGTTGTAGTTATATTGAGTTTTAAGAACATTTCCCTTTGTTGACAAAACCGTCGCAATTAATTCTTTAACAGTAGTTTTACCGACAGAACCAGTAACAGCAACTATAGGTATACTGAATTGATCACGCCACCAACGGGCGATCGACTGATAAGCTTTTAAAGTATCGTCCACGCGCAACAGCGGAAAATTAGGCAATTTCTCTTGCCAATCTCGATCGACAATCGCCGCAATCGCCCCCCAATCTCGGGCTTTTTCCACAAATTGATGGCCATCAAAATTGTCTCCCCGCAACGCCAAAAATACTTCGCCCCCCTCAAGAGTTCGCGTATCTGTGGCAATACCTGTCCCTAAAGCTGTCAAAATGCCCTCAGACACAGCAGGCAAAGGTACACTTAAAATTTCAGCAATTTGGGCGATACTTACGCGACAAACCATAACCAGCACTCACATTTCAAATAATTATTTTCACAGCTAATTCTACCTCGCCCAACCTCAAATTCAACTGACAGCGGGCTGCGGATCAGGATTGACCTTGATCATCCTAATACTAAATCGTCCCCTCACCAAGAAATGACCCCGTACGCACCCACAATCTTTACCAATACTTTACAAAGTTGATGGTGATTTAAGGCCTTGCTAATTACCAACAATTCATGTCATGCTGGTGTTGGTAATTAGTTTACCTAAGCAAAAAATATCGATCGGCTTAAGCTGCTGACAGCTTCTACCCATAAGCCTCATCCGGCCAGAAGCTCGGTTGACTCAATTATTGGGATTCATTGGCCAATTCATCAAGCTAATAGCGCTGAAAGCTCCTGCCCCAGCCTCGGAGGGTTAATCCACAGTGAACGACTACAACAGACAAAGCCACGAAGAAGAACAGCTACTTTACAACCACTGGCTCGAGTTGGTACAACTAGAGCAGCCGGCCGAACTCATCAGCCGCTTTCGCACTTTGTTTATCCAGGGCAGCGGATATCCCGATCACTCCGTCGCCAACGCACTCGAAAAAATAGCACGCTCAGAACACGCTGAACAAGAATTCAAATACATCCTCAACCGCTGCTGCCACATCCTGATCAACCGCTGGCAAACTTACCCCAGCAAGCAAGCCGCCATCCCTGAATTGATCGCTGTGTTTGAAGAAGCGCCCAAAATATTATTTGGATACAATCGATCGGGGGGGCGAGGCTCCATCCCCAAATTAGTAAATCAATTTATCGAAAGCGAACAGTACCTCACCCTCAAACGCTTAGCCAAAGTCATAACTCACAGCAATGAAGATAACAGCAACAGCAAAACCCCTGCTAGCCTTGCCCTCGGAACCTTAATTCCCCGTTACCCTTACCTCTACAAACACTGCCTCCTCAGCGACGACAGCACCTACGAACAACAAAAAATCATTAAAAAAATCCAAGCTCAAAAGCAGCAGCAATTTGAGATCAACCTCTCACAATATGTCGCTCACCAAGTGAGAAAAGCTCAAATAGCGCGTCGGGAAACCTCCATTTCCTTCGGCAGAAATATACAGCTTATAAAAAATCCGACCCTGTTGACCGACCCGGAACTATTCTTTGCCCTCAAGCAATTTGTGGGGAAAGTAGAGGGAGCCGATACCTACAGAGAGCTAGCGGGCCGTTTCACGGCGAACGCCAGTACAAATCAGTCCTACCGATCCTTTAAAGACGACTTGTACGAATACCTGATTTCTTCTGTCACCGATGAGCGCTACGGCAAACGTCAATTTAACGAAAAATTGTATAAGCAACTACAAAATACCTCTCCTCACAGCGATGATCAGAAGTTCAACGAATTTTTAATGATCAGAACTTGCAGCCAGTTATTGAACTTTTTAGTAGTAGAGAGTCCTGTGCGGCCCAACCACTTTGTCTTCATCGACCTGATCTCAAACCTCGGGCCTACCCAAACCACAGGTTTGCTGCTGAAAATCGTACTAATTTGTGGCAAAGTCAAGCCCTATCTAGAAAAGCGGCTGGCAATTTTGTTCGGTCACTATGAATTCAGTACCCGAGAAGGCGTGGTGTGGTTAGTCAAAGCCCTGGAAAACGTCAACCTAGCTTTGAGTACCAACTTTGGCAAGGTGGATGTATCTTTCCTGCGGTGAGAGCGCGTGCCACAACTTTCTGTGCTTCCACCTTGACAAAACATCACACCGATCAACCAGGTTTCTGAATACCCTAAAAGTTTTACGTTTAATTATAACGACTTAATTAACTGCTGAAACCTACTCAAAAGACGCTATTCTATGTTAAAGTACCAAGTGTGAATCAGATTCAGTTGCAGGCTTTGTTCATTGCTACAGAATTGTCTAAAAACTTGCCCTTCTGTATCGGCAGGGGACTCTCCGAAACTGAAATCTTCGCACTGTCTAAATTTTGGAGTTATTCCTCATGTCGATATACGTCGGTAACTTATCCTACCAAGTTACCCAAGAAGACATCACCACCGTCTTCGCCGAATACGGAACCGTTAAGCGGGTACATCTACCTACCGACAGAGAAACCAGTCGCCCCCGCGGCTTCGGTTTTGTTGAAATGTCAACCGATGCAGAAGAAGATGCAGCGATTGCTGCTCTCGACGGAGCAGAGTGGATGGGTCGCGACCTCAAAGTTAACAAAGCCAAGCCCCGCGAAGATGAAGGCGGCCGGGGCGGCGGCAACCGGGGCGGCGGCGGCCCTGGAAAATTTGCTCGCGGAGGGGGCGGCGGCGGAGGACGTTATTAATTTCCTCTGATAAAGATTTGAGATTGGAGAGTTGAAATTGGCGATCGAGCTCACCTAGCTCCGAACCACTTCCGGCCGTTCCGAAAAACCTATGCTCTTCAAATTTCCATATCTACCGGATTAAATATACCAAAAAGCCAAGGGCCGAACCCTTGGCTTTTTGGTATGAGGGTTGACGGTATGAGTCTGAAACAGACTGGGCGAATCCGTTGCAGTACCGTCAGGTTCTAATCGTCAGGTTCGATGCTGCTGCTCAATCCATGATTATTGAGCGTTTCAGCGTAAAACTCAGCGTGTTCGAGAGCGCAAACAATCACCAGTCCCATTCCGTTAGTGTGGGCTTCCATCATCACATTCACAGCCTGTGGCTGAGTCAGACTCGGTACCGTCGCCATCAAAGTCTGCACCACGTACTCCATAGGATTGAAATCATCATTGTGCAGCAGAACGCGGTAGCGCGGTGCAAGCTTGCGGACTGTGGAACTTTTTTGAATAATTTCGACAGACACTAATCTATACCTCCTGACTTGTAAAATGTTAAAATTTGTCAACAATCTTGAGCCGGATTCCTCCGCTGTGCAAGAGTATGTCACTTTCAGCTATTTTATTGAAATCTGAAAATTCAGACAAGGCAGCCCCTTTGTCGATCGCTCGCTGTGAACCCCCCACCAAACCCAGAGGGGGTGTCCTGGGCCCTCCGCAACCACCTTTGTAGCGCCATAATATTAGAAAGGCGAGATCGGTTAAAAATAACAAACTACTACCTGTTGAGTCTCCAGAACTGAGGGAACCTTATATGAAACGCAAACCTAAATCCTACAACGACGACAGATTCAGCGGCGACCCATCCCGGGGAGATGAAGACTCCGGCTCATTTGGCGGACAGTCGCGGCGTCAACCTCAGTCCGGCAAACCCTCTTTCCTCAATTCTGCCACCCTAGGGATTTTAACAGCCGTCTTTATTCTGGGAATTGGGATTGGCATTGCCTTTAGCTCTACAGCTACAATTAGCCCTGAGAACGTAGCCTCCCGTGAATTTATCGATCGCAGCGCCCCGAACCCAGAACTTTGCGTGCAGTTTGGAGCAAGTGCGATGGTGACAGATATGCGCCTCTACGTCACCCTTAACCCCTTCAACGTCTACATCTCGCAGCCGAGTATGCGCCCGGGATGCGTCTTGCGAACCAATAACTGGGCAATTCTGGAACAAAGAAAACTCATCAGCCAAAACCAAGTGCGAGAGTGCAAAAATCGCATGAACACCTTTGGCTTCACCGGCCCCCTGGAAGCTCAACCCGAAATTAACTGTATCTACCAAAACGACGGCGCTAAAAACCTGTTCCTCAACCAACCGGGTTCGATAGCTCCAACCACGGAAGGTCAAAATTTCTAAATCCCCGATATAGCGGTTTTGGCGTTGCTTAATCAGGGTATGAAAAAAATAAGTTAAAAATCCAGAAGCTTTGTGGATAGTGGTTTCTATGATTTGCATATTTAGTCTTTCATACCCTAAATCCGCAACGCCCGGTTTTCATTGGAGTCAATTACAGATAGGGGGTAGGACTTAGGCAAAGCCTAAGTCCTTACTTTATTTCATAGAATGGAAAACTGCTCTAAGAAAATATTGAACTAAGAGGTTCGAGGGAAGAAAAAAGTCTTCCCTCAAACCTCTTCCTTCTTCCTTCTTGCTTCTTCCGACTTCCATCGGACGGACATCCGTTACATCCGTTACAGAATCCGTTGCCGAACTTCCTTCTTGCTTCAAAAACCGAACTGGGGGAAATCTTCCGTTAACTGAACTTGCAAAATTTGGCCGGGTTGAATCGTAGCAGGTTGAGGAGCAGCCACGTAAGTTGTAGCAACACCACCGGCTGCTCCAGCCAACAAACCGATGCCGGAAAAGCCGCTCAGCAAGAACAAAGCTAAGCCACCAATACCAGTATTTCGCAACAAACTGCGATCGGAAGGCTGTTGTCGGCGGCCTTCCACAGCCTGGGATCGAGCCAAGAGAGGGATATTGCGGCCGTTCAGACTAATAGCTTCGACAACAAATCGACTACCGAGGTTGGTCGTTTCAAATCGGCCGATGACAGGCGTATTAGCAGGTACGATCGTATTACCGCGACTGTCGAGAATTTCCCCTTGCAGCAGCAACACTTCCTCTCGGCTGGGCTTCGCTTGCAGCCGCAAAGCCCGATCGCCGGGGTATAGCAAACTGAGCTCCGTGCCCGCCGGCAACAAGACATTCGCCCCAGCCGCAGCCTGCAAAGGAGGATTTGAGCGGCCGCGAGGAAGTGGTTCACCAAAAGTAAGCGTCCGCTGTTGGGGTGCAGCAGCAGCCGTTCTTTGAGGAGCTAGGCGGGGTACAGCAGCAGCTTGTAGCCCACGGCGTTCGTCAAGGCGAACATTGACTAAAGGCACTCTTAGCGGCCGGATTTGGTCATTTGGAGTTGGCGGCTGCGAATAATTTGTAGCAAGATTCAGGGGAGTAGGAGGCTCAGGTCGATCGACCTTTGGGGCACCAATTGAGTTGGAATCTGTCGGTGGCTGGTTTTGCGGTACTTGTATGGCAGGCTGGGGTTGAGTTTCGGGAGTTTCCATGCTCGCAGTCGGTTCGAGCAAAGGACGCAACACCCAGCGATTTTCTACCCCAATTCTTTGGAATTGAACTTGCCCTGCGCTGAAACCGACTCCTGGAGCAAAATTGACCAGAATTCTGGCCGTTCCCGGTTGAAGTTGACTCACCCCCACAGAACGCACTCTGCCTTGCGGGTATAGCTGAGTTGCATCTACTCCGATCTCAGTATTGGGTAAATCCACAGCAATCTGAGACGGGTTGAGTAGAGAATATGTGGGGGTTGTTCCCTCTGGAAGAGTAATTTCTAGCTGATTTGTCGCCGGATCGAATTTCCAACTTGTGACTGTAGAAGCATGGGTGCATCTCACTTTGGCAAATACATCAAATTGAAAGTTGACCGTTGAGATAAGCACAGCGAAGAGCAAGGATAG
>NZ_JAUBQW010000200.1:0-7634 GCF_036701485.1 Microcoleus sp. Pol11C3
AAGGCTTTGACCAATTATCATTGGTTGACTTATTGATGATTTGTTGTAGACCTTTGTCAACCGGATTCCGTATGATTCTTCCTTATTCTTCCTTTTCTATCAATCATAACTCTTGATGCAATTCATCGCTCTTGAAATCTTTGTACCGATCGCAGTACAATCGAGCGATATTGCATCTGAGGAATCTCCCATGTCAGAACAGTTTTCCACTGAGATTAGCGATCGCATCTGCACTCACATGAACGAAGACCACGCTAGTGCTGTCGTGCTA
This sequence comes from Microcoleus sp. Pol11C3, assembly GCF_036701485.1. Lineage (NCBI taxonomy): Bacteria > Bacillati > Cyanobacteriota > Cyanophyceae > Oscillatoriales > Microcoleaceae > Microcoleus > Microcoleus sp. Pol11C3. The sequence goes on from NZ_JAUBQW010000200.1 coordinate 272, forward strand.
TATGCTCAAGCATTTGGCGACCAACCGCAGGCAACAGAAGCTCAAATGCTAGCTATTGATGCCAACGGCATGGATTTAACCGCTAAAGTCAACGACCAAACAGTGCCCGTCAGAGTTAAATTCGATCGCACTTTAAAAGACGCCGAAGATGCTCACCACACTCTCATTGAAATGGTGAAACAAGCTCGAAAAGTTGCTAAGTAGCCAATTGCGTACTATTTTGTTATAATTTTAACGTTTGCAGTACGGACTTTAGTCGGGTTCAATAGTTGTTAAGGACTCAAGTTCTTAGTAAAAACCTTTAGTTAGGTTAATCTTTTTTCAAGACTAAAGTTCGTACTGAAAAAAAAATAATAAAGTTTAATTTTACTCTAAAATATCCAATAAAATGACCGAAAATTACCCCAAATCCCAAGAATTAGATGCCGTCAATGGCAGTCAAAATAACTATTTCGATGCCCTGGTAAAGCGACTAGATTTGATGATTCGCGCCCGCTATTCGCTGCTGTACATTGTCGGCGCGGAGGAGGAACCGGTCGAAGCCGTAATTGCCCAAGTAGCGCTGCAAGTAACTCCCGCGCGCCGGGTGTTGTTCTGGGATCTTGTGCGCGGCTGGGAGGATAACGGTTCTGGAAAAGGCTCAGCAATGGCGGCGCTCGATCGCGTCAGCAAAACTGCTGTTGAAGAATATACCATATTTGTACTGCGGGATTTGCACCCAATTTTGAAATATCCATACAGCGAAAAAAGCGCGGCGGTAGTGCGAGAATTGCGGAATTTAACGCGAGAATTGAAGCGCAGCAAAAAAACTATAGTTCTTACTTCTCACACGCTGGAATTGCCGGAGGAATTGAAAGAAGAAGTAACAGTAATTGATTTTCCTTTGCCCAACGTGCAAGAAATCGACAGTTTAATTTCCCACGTTGTGGAAAAGCCACAACAGTTGCAAGTTAGCGGTTTAGCAAGGGAACAGTTAGTTAAAGCTTGTCAGGGTTTGAGCCGCGCTAGAATCGGGCGGGTTTTAGCTAAAGCTTTGGCTGCAAAACAGCAAATTAACGAGTCAGATATTGACGGAGTTTTGGAGGAAAAACAGCAAGCAATTCGCCAGACGGGAATTTTGGAGTTTTTTAACTCCCGAGAATCCCTAAAAAGTGTCGGCGGCTTGGAGAATTTGAAACAGTGGGTAAAGATGCGGCAAGATGCTTTTACTGACGAGGCGCGCCGCTACGGCATACCGAATCCGAAAGGAGTTTTGTTAGTAGGAATTCAAGGCACAGGCAAATCTTTATCTGCGAAAACAATAGCCTCAGAATGGCGTTTACCACTGTTGCGATTAGATACTGGGAGATTGTTTGGCGGCGTGGTCGGGGAAAGCGAAAGCCGCGTCAGGCAAATGATACAATTAGCAGAGGCGATCGCACCTTGCGTTTTGTGGATCGATGAAATAGATAAAGCCTTCGGCAACATTATCAGCGGTGGTGACGGCGATTCGGGAACTTCGCGCCGGGTATTCGGCAGTTTGATTACTTGGATGCAGGAAAAAACCAGTCCGGTGTTTATCGTCGCAACTGCAAATAACGTGCGGATTTTGCCGGCAGAGTTGCTGAGGAAAGGCAGGTTTGATGAAATTTTCTTTTTAAATTTGCCCTCTGAATCGGAACGGCAAGATATTTTTAAAGTGCATTTGCAGCGTTTGCGCCCGACGAGATTGCGCGACTTTGATTTGGAGATTTTGGCGAAGTGCGCTGAGAACTTTAGCGGTGCAGAAATCGAACAAGTCGTAATAGATGGGTTGTACCGGGCTTTTGGAACGTTTGTAAACGGACAGCGCCGGGATTTGATGACGGAGGATATTTTGAGGTCGATCGAGGATACTGTACCTTTAGCTGCGATCGCGCGATCGCAAATTGAAGATTTGAAGCGCTGGGCCGCGGAAGCCGGCGCGAGAACGGCTTCTAATGATACTCGATTGATTGATGAATTGAAACGCTACAGTCGGCCGCTGGGAGGAGATGCGATGGAAAATTAACTTAATTTCGCGACTGTTTGTAGTCAGGACTTTAGTCATTAGTCTTGATTCACCACAACTTCCTTCGATTAAAATTCTCACTACAAACCCAGCCTAAAAATATCCGCAAAAATAGCATTTTCCTCAACCATTCTCCCCCTATCCGGCGAATCGTAAACCACTAACAGCGAATTCTGCCCGTCCCAATACGGAAACAGGCTCAATCCCTCAGCATTGTCCGTACCAACCTTAAAAGGCAAGTCAAACAATACCTCCAAATCTCCCCCATCTTGTCCAGTAATACTGTCGCCCGATCGCCCGAAAATCCCCTTTAACCGAAAAACCCTCGTCGCCCCAGATAAAGTCATAGTCGGCCCGGCTAGAACAATCAAATCTTCCCCATTCCAGCACAATTCTCGCACGCCCAAACCGTTCAAATCAACAAAATGTTTGTTGTACAATTTCCCTCCTTTCCCAATTTCCTTAAGCCTTAAAACTCCCGCTTGGGCCTCTTCAACTTCTATTTCTAAAATTATCGCCCAACCCCGCAGCACCGGCCCCCGCAAACCGAGCAAAATGCGATCGCCCCGCACCGCCAACCCTTCAATATCAAAGCCATTTTCTTTACTCGGAATCGGCACAGATAAATACAAGCCGAGGTGGGTGTCATCTTTGAGCGCGTCTGTCAGCAAGTTGCCTGTTTCTGTCCGCTGAAGACATCCCGCTTTCAGTTGGGTTTCGGGATTGTTTGAAGGGGAAATTGACTTGCACAAAATCCCGTCTTTCATAGGAAGGCGCGCCAGCAAATAGCGGTTGACCTCTGTCTCGATTTGTGCTAATTTTTCAATGTCTTTGTCGGCGTCTTTGCCTTTAGCTTTTTTGCGTTTTGTGCTGTGAGAACCGACCAGCCACAGATAATCGCTGCTGAAATCCATTCCTTCGATATCGATTTCGCATTTTCCAGGTAGATCGATAAAATCCGCGATCGCAAATTTTTGATGTTCTCCAAAAACATGAGGCGCTACAGGCGACAAACATTCGAGCGAAGTCGTTTCATCGGAACCCAGCCACAAATGGCCGTCGGGAGTGAAAGCCACAGCCGATAAGTCTGTAATAGTATCGCTCACTTCGGTGTTGAATTGCAGCAGCAGGCGACCGAGCAAAAAGGATTCTGACATACTTATTAGCACCAAAACTATTCTTAGGGTAAGTAATTATAGCTAAAATTTCTGGAAACTGATATCCAGCCACAGGTGCAATAGTCCGCCGGGAATTAATTCCCCCTCTCAAAGGTAAAGTCGGTTAAAACCGACTGAAAACTTATATTTAAAACTCAAATAAATATAATGTTCAGTCCTCAGAGAGATGACTTCCGCTCTTTCGACAGGGATTTTCAACCCCTGGCCACCCCGCAGCCCCAACCGCAGCCAGCGGTGATTATTCAGCAAACCGAACCTCTACAGACGGATAACACCCTAATTGAAACATTAACATTTCAGTTACATTTCGTTACGATAAGGAGACAGAGAGAAAAACCTCTCATTCGTCAAATCAGAGGTAGCCATTATGAACGGTACATTTCGCGTCGGCAACCTGTTTGGGATTCCCTTCTTTGTCAACGCATCTTGGTTTTTAGTTCTGGGTTTAGTAACCTGGCAATACGGCGGCGCATTAGCTGCCCTGTTTCCCACATTGGGCCCCGTAGCGCCCTGGATGCTGGGATTATTCACAGCGTTACTGTTATTTGCTTCCGTCTTAGCCCACGAATTAGGACACAGTTGGGTAGCCATTAAACAGGGAATTGGCGTGAAATCGATTTCGCTATTTCTGTTTGGCGGACTGGCTAATTTAGAAAGAGAATCGAAAACCCCAGCCGAAGCATTTTGGGTAGCCATTGCAGGCCCGTTGGTTAGCTTATTGTTGTCCGGTTTGTTAACAGCGATAGGCATCGGTGCTAGTCTCACAGGCCCCGCAGCCGCCATCGTCGGACTTTTAGCTTCCATCAACTTAGCTTTAGCCTTATTTAACTTAATTCCCGGTTTGCCCCTCGACGGCGGCAACATCCTCAAAGCCCTCGTCTGGAAAATTACTGGCAACCCTTACAAAGGTGTAATTTTTGCTAGCCGCGTCGGTCAAATAATTGGTTGGATTGCCATTGCTACAGGCGTATTCGGCAATATTTGGAATCTAGTAATCGGTTGGTTCTTACTGCAAAATGCCGGTCAATCTGCCCAATATGCCACAGTCCAAAATCAACTGGCAGGGCTGACTGCCGCAGATGCTGTGACGCCCGAAAGCCCGATCGTCTCCCAAGACTTGTCCCTCAGAGAATTTGCTAACAACTACGTGATCGGTAGCACTCAAACCTGGCGCAGGTTCCTGGCAACAGATGATGCCGGACAATTGGTAGGGGCGATCGACCTTGATGACCTCAAAACCATTCCTACCGGCACCTGGCCCCAAGTTTTAGTGAAAGAACTCCTCAAGCCGATCGAATTTTCCACAACCGTCAAACCTGAATTATCCCTTCTCGAAGTCGTCACCCTTCTGGAACAACTCAAAGTACAAGAACTCCCCGTCATTCGCGAAAACGGAGTCCTCGTCGGACTTGTAGAAAAAGCTGAAATTGCCCGCCTGCTACAAAGACGATCCGAAGCGAACCCTGCTTAATCTCCTCAGATACTTGACAAATAACACTTAACCCCCTCGATTTCCCCTTACCAAAAGGGCGATCGGGGGGGTTAACTCTAGCTTCAAAAAAGTCAAGTCCAACACTAAATTATTAGGAGCAAATCAAGCATGATAATTATAGTGTATTGAGCATCTGAGCGAGGACGTTAGGCCATCTCATGGCTATTGTCGCAGCAGCGCCACGAAACAAAGTAAAACTGTAGTCTGGGTATTTCTGTTAATTTCCGCCAGAAAATCGGATTTGGGAACTGCGATCGCAATCAGCCAGTTCAAACCGTAAACATCAGAAAACGGCAGCACTTCCACAAAATATTCTTGCCCGTCTCGGCTAAATTTCAGTTGCTGCCGCTGCTTAATGTCGCCAAAGCTTCCGAAGTGTTCGTACAAATATTTAGCTGCGGTGCGAATGACAGGAGTTTGGCGGTCTCAAACATTCACCCGCTGCAGTTGCTGCTTTCTCGGCATCTTTCTAAAGGGTGATTCTTGACTCCAACTGGCAAGCAGCAAGCCCGATCGTTCGATCGCGAAAATTTGTCCCGTTTTGCTAAGCTTGATGCGATGGAGATATTGCTGAAACTTCGAGAGCCAAAAGTCTACGGCACTAACTCCCAGCAATTTACTCTTTCAATCGCGAATCGGTTGGCTGGCAGCAATAAAAACAGTGCCGGAAGTAAAACCCGGATAAATGGTAACCGTTCAGGGGGGATAGAAGAGAAATAGCCCAAAAAGGGGAGAAAATCTGATAAATTAAGTGACATGGAAGAAAAGCGCCTCAACCACTTAGCTGGGGGGTGACAAAGAGGTCTACGAGATAGACTGTATAAGGGTTGCAGCCCGCACACCTTGTTGATAAAAGCGGCGTTTAGAAGGAGTTAACTTCATTAACTGTTCCACCTCCAAAGAATATTGTTCTAGATAATGAACCCACTTTTCTCCATCTAGACCAACACCAAATGTACTCCGTCTGCGATATTTTTTCTTAGGTTATTTGCGACGAGATATATATTTTTGCACCTGCTTTTTCTTCAGTTCAGTGCCTTGAAATATTGCTGAGCTTTACGCAAGTGTCATGAGCAGAATCATGTTAATAAGTCGGTTTCCTTTGAGGCTAGTTCCTTCAAGATCGTAGCCTCCTTTTTTTTTACAGTCTCGGAACATTTCTTCAATGCCCATCCGCTGCTTATAAGCATTGATTGCTGCTGGCAACGAACCCAAATCCGTGAGAATAAACCAAGCTTCTTTAACTTGATATTTCCCATAATTCCTTTTCCATTTACAAGCAAGCTCAAATCCGGTTAGAGGCCCGTGTTTTTCTCACTCTTTTTCCTTGGACATACAAAGAGATTCCTGGTACTATTCCTAGTTCATCTAACCGTTGCCAAATCAAATGTTCCATTTCGATACAAGGATTCTTTTTAAGTCTTAAGCAAAAGGACACACCCTTTGATTTAAGCCAGTTTCCTAAATCAACAGAACAAAATTCACGGTCTCCTAAAACTATGACTTTACCCGTCTGAAAATAATGGTAAAACTTGCTGTAAATTTGTTGTTTGCTCCTCCAAATTACTGTTTCCTAATTTTGGCAATAATGACCAGTATAATGGAATTGCTCTTTTTTGCCAGACTAGGCTAACCATAAAAAGATTAATGCGCCCCCATTGACTGCGGTCAATTGATCTTGATAAATGAGTACCAATGGGGCAATAAGTAGTCAACCAATAAGTAATCAAGGGGAACCAAATTAATGAGATAGTTAAGTTTGGTAAATCCATAAATCTTTGTATTTTTCTACGCCGACTTTCTGTTGTAATTGGATAAGGAAATACCCGTGCCAGTCGTTCTAATCTCACTTGTTTTTCTGATTGCATCACAATGGGCAAAATTGTCATTACAAGAAAGTGAGCTTTCGTCAGTTGTTTTTTTAAATGAGTCTGGTAAAATGTTGGTATTATTATTTTTTGGATAGGCAAGCGTGTAACAATTATGCTGCCTATCTTTTTTTAGCATACATTGGCTCAATCCTCACCAACTCTGGGTTTCAGGCTGGTTGTTACCCCCCCAGACCACTTAGAGCAGATACCCCCAGAAGATTGGCTACCGTGTACACACAAGTCTAGTGCTGACCAATATTGTACAAATCCTGTTTCCTAGAACCTTGATTTCTCGTTTTTTCTTCTCAATAGCCTAAAATTAGTGAGAATGAACTGGATTTATGAGATTCATGCTAGATAAGGGTTTTAGGACTTGTGTTCACAGATATCGGACTTGTGTGTACACCGTAGCAGAAGATTGGGGGAAAACTCCAACCAGTGTCAAAAAACTGGTGGAGGCAATGGCGCAGCAAATAGAACAACAGGAAAAGAAACTAACCGAAGTCCTGATAGTTCAAGAACATAGGACTTACGCATTGACAAAATAACAAAATAGTGCATTTATAAATATGAGTGGTCTAGAAACAGGTATGTGACAATGAGAAAAACTACCAAACCCTCGACAGCACAATGCAATATAGAAAAGTATATTTTATTTTTGCTTTTAGAACCAAAGTTTGGGGGGTGTAATAGGTTAGCAGAGATATTGGGAGATGTGGCTCTTCAGAACTTGTGGTGATAACTTTATCTAATCAAGTGCTAAAATGTTTAATGTTTTTGAGTGGTTAAATCT
>NZ_JAUBQW010000201.1:0-7578 GCF_036701485.1 Microcoleus sp. Pol11C3
GATTTAACCACTCAAAAACATTAAACATTTTAGCACTTGATTAGATAAAGTTATCACCACAAGTTCTGAAGAGCCAAATTTAATTGCTATATGAGACTTATTGCATAAATCTTGGCTCGGTCGGTCAACCGCAGATAAACGCAGCTAAACGCAGATAATTTCAAGATACTTTGCGACTTTCGCAAGAGGTCTAAGTAGAGCAATTTTTTACTTCAAACTCTTGACTTCTGCCTCTTGAGTTTGAACGTGGTGGTTGTCATTGTGTAACAGCAATTCATCGTTCAATGCGGGTGCAGAGGCGAAAAAACCATTATTATTTCCAGAATCTCCTGCTATTGTTGGCAATTTGCGCCGATTTCCCCAGAACACGCCCGCTGTAAAAGTCAGGGATGCGATCGCCACTCCTCCCCCTATTCCCGCCCACCATAAAGACACGGGTAAATTATTAAAATTAACCTCTGTTGCCTTTGGAGTTGCCTCTTTCTTTTCCTCGTCTTTTGAGGCCTTGCTGCCGCCCCGCAAAGATTGTGCGTAAAGTTGAGGTGCGCGCTGTGTTACAATCAAATCTCCCTCGAATAAACCGCTCTTAACTTCAACTAAATCTCCGGCAGTTTGACCGACTTCAATGTCAACAGCTTGATAAGCATCGCCATTTTGGACGTAAACGGTTTTTTTACCGCTAACATCCACTACCGCCGCACTCGGAATTGCTAAAATATTTGTGGCAGTTTTGTCGGTTAAAATCTCCAACTCAGCAAACAGTCCCGGCTTTAATTCGCCGCTACTATTATCTAGTTCTGCTTTCACCGGCACAACTCGCGTTTCTCCTTCCACGGATGACCCAATTAAGGCGATTTTTCCTTTGAAAGTGCGATCGGGTAAATTAGCGACTTTTACCCTGACTTCCTGACCCTGTTTTACTTGATTCAGGTCTTTTTCGTAAATATTGGCTGTGGCAAAAACGCGGCTGTCATTTAACAGACTCATCAACGGTTTTTCAGCGTTTACTGACTCTCCTGGGGTGATGAAGCGATCGGCTACCGTCCCCGAAATCGGAGCAACTACAGTAACGAGTCCTCGATCGTTGGCAACAGTTCCTAATTGTTGCAGTCGCGCTTGATAGGCTGCGTCAGCCAAGCGAATGCGCGACTGAGCGACTTCGACGGCAGTTTTGCCGCGTTTGACTTGGTTCTCCGCTTCTAGGACTTCCCGGCGGCTCTGAGCTCTGGTAAGTTGAGCTTTTGCTTCTGCTACTCTGCCTTGAGATTCCCGCAATTCCCGCATAGGGAGGTCTACTTCGGCTTGTCTAATTTCCGTTTCGGCTTTGATAACTTCAGGACGGCTTTTTGCCTTAGCAACAGTGGCTTTTGCTTCCGCGAAGTGGGCTTGCGATTCCAGCATTGTGCGCCGCGCGATCGCTCCTGATGCCGCTAATTCTTTGTCGCGATCGAACTGTTCTTTAGCAATAGTTAATTCTGTTTCTGCCCGGGCTATTTCGGCTTGCGCTATTTCAACTTGACGTTGATAGTTTTCTTTAGCGGCTTGCACAACTGAACGCTTGTTTACTAATTCTTGTTCTCGCTGGTACTGCTTACTTACCGCTGTCAATTGGGTTTGGGCTTGGGCGATTTCTGCTGCGGATATTTGAAGTTGGCGATCGTAATTTTCCCGTGCTAGTTTTATATCGCCTGCAGCTTGCTGCAAATCTGCCTCAGCTTCGGCACGTTTCGAGAGAGATTCAACCCGCAACTGTCCTAATTCTGAACTCGATAAAACCGCAACCGGTTGACCTTTTGATACTTTGTCCCCAGGCTTAACCAACAACTCTACTACTTTGCCAGCAACAGCAGCCGTCACTTCGACTTTTTGGTTGGGCAAAGTTTCAATTTCTCCTGTGGTTTTGATGCCGATATCTAGTCGCTGGCGGGCGGCAGCGGAGACTTTAATACCTAATCGTTTTGCTGTTTCGGCATCCACAGAAATAGCAGCAGGAGTTTGAGTTGTTTCGCCGCTTTGGTGAAATTCATTTCCGTGGCCAGCGTGGGCAAAAACGACAGCCGGATAACTTAGCAAAATTATGCTAAACAAAGTTCCCGAAAAGCTGCTAATAATTGCCGGACATTGAGCATATTTGTGAAATATCATCGTTGGCATTGTCCTTGAAAGCAGGTTAAGTGCCACAGGTTTAGCAGTTGGTATTTTGCCAAGGTAAGTAAGGCCAATTAACGGGAGCTACTTATTAGCATTTTCCAATAAGTGACTGCTAAGCAATGACCAAGAGCTAGAAATGCTCTACTCAACCTAGTATTTCACTGCCCAATGAAATTAGGATGAAATTTCGCATCAGCAACCCAGATGCCCACCAGATCCTAAAATACGAAGATAAGTTTCGCCTAATGACAAGCGATTTTGCTGTAGATTTTTTTCCGCTTTTTTTATCTCTGCTTGCGCTTCAATTTCGTTTGTCAATGCGCTCACTAGCTCATCTACGGCTGCATTTGATTTATAAGTTGTGTTTAATTCCAAGCTGTTCAAGATCATGAACTACCCCCTCTATATAGCTTTTTGCTGACTTATCTACTACTTTAGAGGTAGGGCTGCTCCATTGTCTACAGTATTCTTACGTAACTTTCTACTACTTTAGAGGTAGGGCAGCTCAATTATCTACAGTGTGTGTAAGTAAGCTCAGGAAACTGAGGTGGAGTCAGACAAATGCTGACAGCCACAGTCGAGCTACATTACTTTGTCTACCAAGGTTGTCGCCACTTTTTCATGTCTTCAATTTCTGGCCTTTGTGAAGCAAGTATTTCCTGAACTATTGACCTGATGTGACTCATGTCACTCATTTTCGGGATTTGGGTCACGTTTTTTAGGTGAGCTAAATTACTGTTTGTACCAAGCTTGCCGCCACTGTTTCATTTGCTCAATTTCTTGCTTTTGCGAAGTCAGAATTTCTTGAGACAATTTCTTCATTTCCGGGCGTTTTGACTTCTTCAAAGCATCTTCAGCCATCACTAAAGCTCCTTCGTGGTGAGGAATCATCGCATTGATAAATCGCAAGTCAAATTGGTCGTCAGCGGCCCCTAAATCCATGCTCATCATCATGCTTTGCATTTGTTCGGGAGTCATTGCCATCATGTGACCCATTTGAGCGTGATAAGCCATCGGCGTACTGCTGGTTTTGGGATACCAAATTTTTCGCCACTCTTTCATTTGATTAATTTCGCGGTTTTGAGCAGCAATTATATTAGTGGCAAGTTTTTTCATCTCCGGGCGTTTTGATTTGTTAAGCACCTCTTTTGCCATGTTTACAGCACCTTGATGGTGTACTGTCATGCCATCAATAAATCGCAAATCGTAGTCGGCATCAGCAGGGCCTAAATCCATTGACATCTTGTGATTCATGCCATGATTCATGCCACCCATGCCGCCGCCTTGTGCCACGTCTTGCTTGTTGTTTGCTTCGGTTGCAGCCGTAACATTTGGGGCTGGAGTTTCACTGGAAGGGGCTTTTGAACAAGCTGTAAGCACTCCGCTGGTTAAAGCGGCTGTGGCGGTCAATATCAGCGCTGCAAAGCCTGTTTTTAATGAAATTGGTTTCATCGATTTTATATCCTTAAAACTGCCATTTATCTTCAGTTTTCCACATATAAATGAAATTAGGATGAAATTTTTGCCTTGGAATTGTAAATAATTATTGCTGTGCCGTCGATTTAACTCAGATTTAAGATTTCCAAGACTGACTTGAACGAAATTATGTAGGGTACACAGTGCGCGCCTTACCCCTAGGGGTAGGGTGTCAAACCACTTTTTTCATAATTCCTGATTTATTTTGCAATTCCCCTTGACTCTCCAGTTGACTGGAGACTTTACAATGGAGTTAATTCATTGATTGAGCAGAGTAGTTTCTGCTGAGGTTCAAATTATGACTTTACAGCTAAAAGTTCCTAAGATGGCTTGTTCTGCTTGTGCGAATACAATAACAAAAGCAGTCCAAGCCATTGATTCAGCCGCTGCTGTTGAGGCGGATCTCAAGACAAAATGGGTCACGATTAAAACCGCTAAGTCAGAAAGTGAAGTTAGGAAAGCGATCGCATCTGCTGGCTATCCAGTCAGTTGACTGTTGACTGTTGACTGTTGACTGTTGACTGTTGACTGTTGATAGTTGCAAGTAAATTGTCGAACTTAGGAGTGCATATATGGACAATCTCACACTTAAATTGCGGGGCATGAGTTGTGCTTCTTGTGCTGCCTCTATCGAACAAGCCATTCAATCTGTTTCCGGCGTAATTGAGTGTCATGTAAATTTTGGGATGGAACAAGCAACCATCCAATACGACTCTAAGCAAACCAACTTAGAAACAATTCAATCGGCTGTTGATGCTGCGGGATACCAAGCTTTGCCGCTTCAAGAAATGGCGGCGACAGAGGATGATTCCGAACAAGCCGATCGCAAATCGGAATCTCAAAACTTGAAGCGGAAACTCTGGACAGCAGGTATCATAAGCATCCTGCTAGTTGTGGGCGCTATTCCGGCGATGACGGGCTTGCACCTGCCATTTATTCCCGCATGGCTGCACAATTATTGGCTGCAATTAGTCCTGACATCACCCGTACAATTTTGGTGCGGAAGATCGTTTTATGTGGGAGCTTGGAAATCCCTAAAACGGCGGGTGGCGACAATGGATACCTTGATTGCCTTGGGAACGAGTGCTGCTTACTTTTATTCTGTGTTTGTGACATTTTACCCCGGTTTATTCACGGCAAAAGGTTTGAATTCGGGCGTTTACTACGAAGTTGCCACTAGCGTTGTCGCCTTAATTTTGTTGGGGAAAACCCTAGAAAATCGGGCGAAGGGAGAGACTTCGGAGGCCATTCGCAAACTCATGGGTTTGCAAGCAAAAACTGCTCGGATAGTTCGCAACGGGGAAGAGTTGGAAGTGCCGATCGCCGAAGTGGAGATTGGCGACATCGTGCAGGTGCGGCCGGGAGAGCAAATCCCCGTAGATGGAGATGTTATTGAAGGCTCTTCCACAGTAGACGAAGCAATGGTTACGGGAGAAAGTTTCCCTGTTAAAAAGCAGCTTGGCGACGAAGTTATCGGAGCCACAATTAACAAAACTGGCAGCTTTAAGTTTCGGGCAACAAGAGTTGGGAAAGATACATTTTTAGCTCAAATTGTCAAGTTGGTGCAGGACGCACAGGGGTCAAAAGCACCAATTCAAAAGTTAGCAGACCAAGTGACTGGTTGGTTTGTTCCCGCAGTAATTGCCATCGCTTTAGCTACTTTTATCATCTGGTTTAACGCGACTGGAAACATCACTCTAGCCACAGTGACAATGGTGGAAGTGCTAATTATTGCCTGTCCCTGCGCTTTGGGTTTAGCGACTCCGACTGCTGTGATGGTTGGCACGGGGAAAGGTGCAGAAAACGGGATTTTAATTAAAGGAGCCGAAAGTTTAGAATTGGCTCACAAAATCCAAATTATTGTGTTAGATAAAACTGGAACTCTCACAGAAGGCAAGCCGACGGTAACTGATTTTGTGACAATTAGGGGAACGGCGAACAGCAATGAGTTAAAGTTGCTACAATTGGCGGCATCTGTAGAACGAAATTCGGAGCATCCTTTGGGGGAAGCTGTTGTTAGATACGCTCAATCTCAAGAGGTGAAGTTGACGGATGTTAAGGATTTTGAGGCGATCGCGGGGAGTGGTGTTCGAGGGGTTGTAGCGGGAAAGTCGATCGCTCTGGGAACGCTCAGGTGGATGCAGGAACTAGGCTGCGATACTGAATATCTGGAACTGCGCGGGAGAGCTTTGGAAGCTGCGAGCAAAACGGTTGTTTGGATGGCCTCCGAGGGCAAAATAGAGGCAATTCTTGGCATTGCGGATGCTCTCAAACCGTCGTCCGCGCAGGCGGTGAAAGCGCTTCAAAAGCTCGGTTTGGAGGTGGCGATGCTGACGGGGGATAATCGCGCGACTGCGGAGTCGATCGCCCAATCTGTCGGTATTACTCGCGTTTTTGCCGAAGTTAGACCCGACCAAAAAGCAGCTCAAATTCAAGCCCTGCAACGGGAAGGAAAAATTGTCGCGATGGTGGGAGATGGGATTAACGATGCACCGGCTTTGGCCTTGGCAGACGTGGGAATTGCGATCGGCACCGGCACAGATGTGGCGATCGCAGCCAGCGACATTACCTTAATTTCAGGAGATTTGCAAGGCATAGTTACAGCCATTAAACTTTCCCGCGCCACCATGCGGAACATCCGCGAAAATCTGTTTTTTGCGTTTATTTATAACATCGCTGGAATCCCGATCGCCGCTGGTATTTTATACCCGATTTTCGGCGGGCTGCTCAATCCAATTATCGCCGGCGGAGCAATGGCTTTTAGTTCAGTTTCCGTACTTACTAATGCTTTGCGCTTACGGAATTTTAAACCAAAATCTATTGCATAAATTTGGAGGAATTATAAAAATGTTACACCATCGTCAAATTTTGGGAATTCTCGCGAGTTTAGGACTTGTGATGGGAATGGCATCGGGAGTTCAAGCTTCCGAACAGTCCGTCCAGCATTCTACATCAACGAATCAATTCCACAGCATTGAACAGCCACTAGGTGTAAAAATTGGCGTAACAATAGGTGGTTTGACATTAATGGGTTTAGAGTTGTGGTGGTTTTTGTTCAGTAAAGATAAAGGACAGAAAGCTCAATATATTCAGGGGATACAAGAGTTGACTATTACTGTAGACGGGGGTTATGAGCCTGCCACTGTAGTTGTGAAAGCAGGTCAATTAGTCAGGCTCAATTTCTTGAGGCGCGACCCCAATAGTTGTCTTGAAAAAGTGTTGTTACCAGATTTTTATATTGTGCGAGAATTACCTCTAAATCAGGTAACGGCTGTGGAATTCACCCCTAAAAAACCTGGACGATACCTATTTACTTGTGGCATGAATATGTTTAGGGGTGTGGTGGAAGTACAAGGCTAAATCAAATAGACAGTTGTCAACCTGCGCCAATTGCGACGGTTGAGGCGCGAGTTTTTTTCGCAGGAAATAGCTAAAATAAATGAAAGCTTAAAAAATTTGGAGTGAGCTAAATGCAACTACTACACACGATGCTCCGAGTCGGCAATCTGGAAGAGTCCCTCAAATTTTACACCGAGGTTCTGGGCATGAAATTGCTGCGACAAAAAGAGTATCCAGACGGTAAATTTACTCTGGCTTTTGTTGGCTACGGCGACGAATCAGACACTACAGTTTTGGAGTTAACATACAACTGGGGCGTCACAGAGTACAATTTAGGGGATGCTTACGGTCATATTGCGATCGGCGTTGACGACATTTACGGTACTTGCGATGAAATTAAAGCCCGCAGCGGTAAAGTTATTCGCGAACCCGGCCCAATGAAGCACGGTTCAACTGTCATCGCTTTTGTGCAAGATCCAGATGGATATAAAGTTGAATTAGTTCAACTGGAAAAATAGCTACCAATATTGCTAGAAAGCTTAGCGGGTGACAAGGCACCTCTAGTCTAAACAGGACAAAGGTTTGAGAGAATGGTAAGGTAAAAAAATAAGG
>NZ_JAUBQW010000202.1:0-7576 GCF_036701485.1 Microcoleus sp. Pol11C3
GCACATCTCTTGATGAAATTATTCGTGCTTATTGTGCATGAATAGTGTCTCATACTTATTTGAAATGACTATATATAGCGGTTCTCAATTAAGTGAGGTACAAGTTGAGATTGAATAATTGGGGAATTTACGAATCAATTAAAAAGTCCTCAATCCCCCAATTTAAAATCTAAATCTGTACATCATCTACCTGAGAAAAGCTATAGTAGACTTACCGCTTTTATTAACCTGAGAGTTTGAGGCGATCGCCTGCCTGCGATATTGCTCGATCCAGGATTGAATTGCCAATTTAAATTCAGCTTTTTGTGCGTCTTGTATTCCTTCTGGATCGAAGCGATCGCAATAATGAATGTCAATCAACAATGCTAACTCTTCGATACCATATAATTCCGGTTTTTCTTTTTTCAATCTCTCCATCCAATTTCTTAAAGACTCGGAAGGAGGGCGAATCAATCCAGACTCATTTAACGCCTGTTCGATCAAATAAAATTCCGATTTCTTACTCAACGAATCTTTTTTATAAATGGCCTTTAGCCATCTTTGTTTGTTAGATAAAATGCGTACAGCTTGCTTAAAATTAGGATTACGACTCCTAAAAAATATTAATGCTGCCAGCAGGAAGACTCCCCCATACTTCAATCCATTGCTACCTGATAAATATCGCAACCCCAGTACAATTTTGTAAGTCAATAGCGACCATAAATCCGAGATAAATGCCCCTGGAGGAGCAGCAGCATCCTCCATGCTTTCCCAATCAGAAGGCGTAGGATCAAAAGCTTGCCATTTTCCCGCGATATAAGCCAAAGTCCAAGCATGAGCATGGCGACTTCTTACAATATATTGGTTCTCCAAAGAACTAAATTCGTGAACAGAATATCCAACAGCATAACGGGCTGGAATACCGAGTTTTCTCAGGAGAAGTGTCGCAGCGGTAGCAAAATATTCACAATGTCCAGAGCGAGTGTGCAGTAAAAATGTTGATAGAGGGGTAGCATTATTATCTTTGCCCCTAAGCTTCAGTGAATAAACGAACGTTTTTTGGAAAAAGGAGTCTATTTTATCTAATATTTCTGGTGGCGACTTTCCTTGAGTATCCATTTGACTGAGGATTTTATTCAGTGCCGCCATTTCGGATTTTGGTATTTGCAGGTCGTCTTCTGTAGGCGGGCTATCTACAGAAAAATTATTATTAAAGTAGCTTCGATAAGCCAGCATATCAACTTTTCCCGCCACTTTAATTGTCCCATATTTATTTTTTTCCATCTGACTGACAGGCAATGCGTCAATTTTAAAAGTTCCATCTGGCAGCTTTAATAAACCTTGGTTGCCTTGGAGTGTAGCCGAAATAGTAATCGTTGATGGATTCGGTAGTTGGTCGCCTAAATCCCAAGTTGTGCCATTAATCTTTGGTTGTACGGGAACAAAGTTAGGATTTATGGCGAGCCACAGTGAAGAGTTGTAGCGATTATAAGTGGCTTCTCTTAGCAGTCGGGGAGGAGTCTGTTTAGCTTCAGGAGCAACTCTGAAAATAATTTCATTTGACTGTTTTAATAATCCCACTGACCCGATGTTCGTTTGTTTTTTCAAAAAATCTGTTTCTTGAGAATTCCCATTATTAAGCCATGAGATTGCTTGCTGTTCTACTGCTAGGTGAAGTTGGTGCAAGCCCATCTGTCCTATAAATCCTATACTGCCAGCAATTAACATCAGACCCAGCCAGAGAATAGATGAAAATCTTTTCGTTCTCACAGACCACAAAGCAATAGCGGTTAAGGCAAATATCCCAGCATAAAAAGAGATGTCTCTACTGTTCGCCGTACTAGCCGATAGCAGACAACAGATAAAATATGGATAATTTAGATTCACCATCAAGGGGTTAAGTAGTGCTTTTTTTGTTCCCTTGTTTAGCCACAAAAACATTAGGCGTATATCCAGACTTTCCTTGACAGAATATACCTGAGCAGCTACCAGTGGAAAAAATACACCAGGAAGCCACTGCAACAAATTATATATCAAGTAAAGAGAGCGGTTGGCGACCAGGAGATAAACCAGCAAACAGCACAAAAAAATCAGGCATAAATTAGCAATGCGCCTAAAATCACTAGCTGAAAAATCCCACCGATAAGGCAACCAGTTAGCTGCCTCTAAAATCAGAGCAATTGGCACCGCAAAAAACCATAGTCCCGTCTGCCAGCCCCAAAAAAGTACACTAACACCCAAAAGAAACACTGGCATTTTCATAATTTCATTAACTCCTCTTGTATTTGACCTAGCTTTAAAAGATGGCAGCTTGTTAAGTCATCTTTAATCAACTCTAAATTTAAGCTATCTAATTGAGCGTCTGGCTCTGTTAAAATTAAAACTAAGCTATGGATACCGCGACTTATCAGATAATTTACTAATCTTTTTCTAGGTTCGTCCCAACACAAAAATATACAAATACAACCGCTTAGCAGAGAGATTTTTTCTATCAAAACTGAGGTGAGCGAGTCAAAAGCTTTATCCTGACAGGCACCAACAGAGGCGAGAATTTCTAGCATTTTTTCAGTAGAGTTCAGCCCTCTGCCAAAGGTAAAACAATAAGCTTCTTGAACGACGAACATCAAATCCAATAATGATTCTTGAGTCTGAACTTCATAGGATAATGAAGCAGCAATTGAGATTGCCTCTTCTAAAATTTCACTATATTTTACACTCTGAAATGTATCCAAAATTAAGGCGTGCCTCACAAAAAATTCATCCTGTTCTTCTTTGACAATTGGCTTACCTGCTTTTGCCCAACTTTTCCAGTGAATTTGGCGTAGCGAATCTCCCGGCCGATAATCCCGCAGAGACCTAAATTCCTCGGAATCTCCTACGGATGAAGCTAATGTTACGCCACCTGATTGATATCTTCTTGAGCCAGGAAGCTGAATTGGTGGTAAATGATATAGTTTGGGTAAAATTAACATAGATTGGGGCAAGGAAATTGTTTTACAAGCATTCCAAATCCCAAAAGGATCTGACCTAGTAACTGTTACACCAGCCAGGCGGATAACACCTCTGTAGGACGGCGTAATTTCACATACCACTTCTGTTTTGCTATTGGGTGGAAGAGGAGGCAATTCTATGGCTTTAGCTGTGGCGCATTGTTTTCTAGAAATTAGCCACAGCCAACGATAATAGCCGAAGTATTTATCCACTGAAGTGCGCTGTTCTTCACCCGGTTCAGGTGTTTCTATAAATTCTTGTAAACTTGGACAGGTGTCGGCAAAATTTTCCCCCAATTTCAGGTTATTTTGACTCTGGCTAGTTTTGTTATGAATGAGAATACGGTATTTTAAAGTGACTCCAACAGTTGCAAACTTTGGCAAGAACCGTACTGCATTGAAGCGGAAGCGAAAAAATCTACTGAAAATTATAGCTATTCCTATAATTGACAACAGGAAAGTAAAGATTTGATAGGTCAGGGTCTGATTAGTATCTAATCCTAAAACCCCCGCTATAAGCGTGCAGCTAAGCACGGCTAACCCATTGTTGGTCAATCGCTTTTTTCGCGATCGATTTACACGCGCACCGAAGCGAAAAATAGCGTAGAAAACACGTTTCATTTTTTAGGCGGGTACAGGAATAGATTTGATAATTTCTTCAACAACACCTGGGGCCATTCTACCAGAAAAACGCGCTTGAGGTTCCATGACTAGGCGATGAGCGATGACTGATACTGCCTGTTCTTGAATATGTTCTGGCGTAACAAATTCATAGCTATCGAACAAAGCTAATGCTTGAGCAACTTTCATTAAAGCTATGGAAGCTCGGGGACTCGCCCCTAGTTGTACGCCTTCGGCTGAGCGAGTTGCATTCACGATATCTACGATGTAACGTTTCAATTCTTCACTAATTCTAACTTGCTTTACCTGCTGTTTTAAGCTAATTAAATCCTCTAAATTAACGCAGGTTTGAAGTGTATCAATAGGATGTTGATGGATTTGTTCTCCGAGCAGGTTAACTTCATCTTCGGGCGAGATGTATCCTAGACTAAATTGAACTGCAAAGCGATCCATTTGGGCTTCAGGAAGTGGATAAGTGCCACGAGATTCTACTGGATTTTGGGTAGCAATGACAAAAAATGGGTCTTTAAGTTTGTGCAAATTTCCGTCAATGCTGACTTGACATTCTGCCATTGCTTCTAGGAGGGCTGATTGGGTTCGCGGTGATGACCGATTGATTTCGTCAGCCAAGATAATATTAGCAAAAATAGGACCTTCGTGGAAATGAAACGTGCGTTGATTGGGGTCGAGCATGGATATGCCCAAGATATCGGATGGCAAAAGGTCAGGTGTAAATTGAATGCGTTTAAAGCTGACATCGACAGATAAGGCTAGGGCTTTAGCTAGGGTAGTTTTACCTGTACCGGGATAATCTTCTAGGAGGACGTGCCCGCCACTCACAAAGGCTGACAGCAATTTCCTGATTGCTGCTGATTGCCCTTTCACCACTTTTTGAATGTTGTTGGAAATCCTTTGATAAATTTCTCTGCCCGACTGAGCGTGATTTTCTGTAATTGCTTTATCCATTATTTATTTTGTTCGTAGCGTTCGGTTACTGTCTCGCTGATTGGCTTGTCGCGAGCGATTTAACTATTTACAGCATTTTTCCAATATGTATAAGTTTTTAAACCAATACTTTCTTTATTTTCATTATATATCTCATCCAAACACGTAAAAAGAGCCAAAGCATAATTCTTCAAGCCCAAATTTGTCAAACTTGTAAGAATCCTAGTCAGCCGCAGGTAGTTGTGATTAAATTGTTCAATCCACTCTCTTTTTCTTGAAACATATTCCTCGGATTTTGCAATTACAATTTCTGCGTTTTCCCCTTCGCGGCATTCCAGCCCGTAAAACGCCAGCATGACTTTTAGAGATTTAACTAAGCGACTTCTCAACTCGTCAGTTGTTCTAAAAGCTTGAATCACCTCATCATTTAAAGTAGGAGCACTGGAATTAAAGCGGCTCTTTTCTCTCAGGGGAAACAGCCATTGAATGTAATTGTGCACGGATTCCAGCTTCTGATAGTCCCACGACCAAATATCCTCGATCGCCCGACCTTGTGAATCAGGCTGCTGACCGAGATAGAATGCTAAAATTTTGTTTTGTTTGGTTGAATTACTCATTAATCCCTTTAGGGGCGGGCAGGATGCCCACCCCACAATAAAATTTAATTTTTCTGTGGAACAAGCATCCTGCCTGTTCTTGAAAATGGTGCAATATCGGAATTTTAACCGACTTTAGCTATTAGCCAGAGGTTTAAACCCCTGGCTGCTTCGCCCGCTTTACCGCAGAGTCACAAACTCTTCAGCAGTCGATGGATGAATGCCAATAGTCGCGTCGAAGTCTTTCTTGGTAGCTCCCATATTAACCGCGATCGCCATTCCTTGAATAATCTCGCCCGCGTCTTTCCCAACCATGTGCACGCCCAAAACTCTGTCTGTATTAGTTTCAACAACTAACTTGACAAAAGTCTTCTCGTCTGCACCTGTCAAAGAATGAAACATCGGTCTAAACTTGGCTGTATAGCACTTAATTGATTCGGGAAACTTGACTTTAGCCTCCTCTTCTGTTAAGCCAACTGTAGCTGCTTCCGGCTGCGAAAATACTGCTGAGGCAACATTTTCGTGACTGATCGATCTGGGATTGTTACCAAATTCAGTATCTGCAAAAGCACGTCCTTCGGCGATCGCAATTGGCGTTAAATTGATGCGGTTGGTGCAATCTCCGACAGCAAAAATGTGCGGCTGACTGGTGCGGCTGTCTTTGGTAACTGCGATCGCACCTTTATCTGTTTCTACGCCCGCATTTTCTAAACCCAATTTTTCTAAATTAGGCTGACGCCCGGTAGCGCACAACAGCGCGTCTACTGTCAAAGTTTCTGCAGATTCTCCAGACAGAGTTAATTTTAATCCTTCTGGAGTTTTCTCAATTTGTGCGATCGACCTTCCTGTCAAAATGTTTATTCCATGCTTGGTCATTCCTTCTTGCACATTGGTGCGAATTTCCTCGTCAAAGTAGTTCAAAATTAAATCGCGGCGGATGATTTGAGTTACTTGACTTCCTAACCCGTTCATAATGCAGGCAAATTCAACACCGATATAGCCACCGCCCCAAATTGCCAACCGTTTTGGCTGCTCTTTTAGGAGGAATATTTCGCGAGAGGTAATCGCGTGTTCGATGCCGGGAATTGGGACTCTTTGCGCTTCGCCGCCGACAGCAATTAAGATTTTGGCTGCGGTGATTTTTCTGTCACCAACTTCGACGGTATGGGGGTCAATAAATTTGGCGTATCCTGAGATTAATTCGACTCCGGCTTTTTCAAGAAAGCTGATGTGCAGTTTGCTGAGTCGGCGCACTTCTGTGTCTACGGTGGTGACGAGTTTTTCCCAGTCGAAGCTGCTTTCTACTGGACTCCAGCCGTAGCCCACCGCATCTTCGTAAAGGTGCGAAAATGTTGAGGCGTACACCATGAGTTTTTTGGGGACACAGCCGCGAATTACGCAGGTTCCGCCTACTAAGTCATTTTCGGCGATCGCCACTTTTGCTCCGTAGGATGCTGCTCGCTTGGAACTCGCCAATCCGCCGGAACCTGCACCTATCACAAACAAGTCGTAATCGTATGTCATAATTGTCTGTACTTTCCTATCTCAGTTTTACGGTTTTTGCGCTTTACTTTTTTTAATGATATCTCAAAAATTTTTGGTTTTTTTGGGGGTCAACTACTTTACTTCTTCCGTTTGACATGGTATTATTAGATAATAGAAATATGTGCGTTAATTTTAAAATTACTCACACTTCCATTATTAGAGTATAGCACAAGCAAGTCGCTAGAAATATATAAAAATGTAACTATTTTTACGCGGCCGCCGATGAGGAAATTGGTAATTGTAAATTGCTGGTTATCGCCGATTCTCGATCCCCCTAAATCCCCCTTAAGAAGGGGGACTTTGATCGGAATCTTGTCCCCCCTTTTTCAAGGGGGGCTAGGGGGGATCTGGCATAATCGCAGCGACAGAAGACTCATACTATCCTAACCTAGGGGAGCAAAGACGGGGATTGCCAGTACAGTTTTTTGAGCTTCACAAATCATTGATAATTGCTATATTATAAACATAAATTAATTCTCGGGCTAGCTTTATGATCGATTGGCTTGTGATCTGGGGAGTGACGCAAGGAGTCGGCATTCTCGTTCAACCCATCTTAGAAGATTTAGTCAAAGACGGCGCGAAGGATTTTGCTAAAGATTTTTTTAAAGATTCCCTGAAAAACGTCTTATTAGGCGAAAAAGACCCGCGAAAAGTCGCATCGGGCAAAGCGATCAAAAAGTTTTTGGATTTGATGGAACAGCAGTTGAAAATTGGCGGAGTTTCCCCAGAGCAAAGAAAGCTGTATATTAAAGATGTTAAACAGTTTATCAATAACAAGTCTGTTAAGGAAATCTTGGGCAAGGCTTTTGAGAGCGATCGCGAAGGGAGCATCCCGGTTGTGTAAAAGTGCTATCCAGAGAGGATAATAGGTAGAGCGTCAACAGAAGCGTGAACTGCATT